>JAFTIY010000019.1 GCA_017456665.1 Clostridia bacterium
AAAGAAAAAGACGAAAAAAATTTTGCAAAATGTTACCGCTATATTTTATCTAAAGGGTTTTCATTTGACGCAGCTTCTGCAGCTTTAAAGAGCGTTAGGGGAGAAAACGATGATTATTGAAAGGCTTAAAAGCGTTAACTCTACTAACGAGTACGTGAAAAAATATATAAAAGGCAGAAAAAACGCAATAGTTACCGCCGACATGCAAACGGGTGGAATGGGTACTAAAGGGCGTTCTTTTATTTCTAAAGAGGGCGGGCTATATCTTACCCAACTTAAGTTTTATAGTGGGCTTTACGCAAAAGACGCTTTTACCGTAATGCAATCTATAGCAGTTGCCGTTTGCAAAACGCTTATGGCCTTTAACGTAAATGCAAAAATTAAATGGCCAAACGATATTATAGTAAATGGCAAAAAAATTTGCGGAATACTCATAAATAACTCCTTTTCGGGCGAGTTAATTGATTATACGGTGGCAGGTATTGGGCTTAACGTAAACAATAAAATTGACGATGAAATTGCCGATATAGCTATTTCGATGGAACAGGTTTTAGGAAAAAGAGTAGACCTTAACAGCGTGTTTTTAACCCTGATAACTAACCTTTCTTTTTCTGCAACCAGCGAAGAATATAAAAGTTTGAGCCTAGTTTTAGGCAAAACTATAACGGTAGTTCAGGGCGAAAAAATATACGAGGCTAAAGCGGTAGATATTTCTTCAAATGGAGAATTGGTTTTAGAAAGCGGCGCTCGTTTATCTTCCGCCGAAGTAAAAATTAAAATTTAATTAAAAAACAGCGAGATGATTTTATCTCGCTGCTTTGTTATAAAATAGTTGTTAATCGCGCTATAGGCACACTTTTGCCTATTCAATAACCGAATAATCTTCATCGATTATATTTTTCTTTGCAGTAATTAACGCGTTTTCGTTTTCGTATTCGATAGTTACCGTATTGCTTTCAAGGTCTGCTTTAGCGCTGATAACACCTTCTGCTTTTAGTGCCGCGTTTTCTACGTGTTTTACACATCTCATGCACATCATGCCTTCGATTTTTAAAGTTACAGTTTTCATTTTATAATTTACCTCGCTTATATTAATTTGATTTTGATTATTTGTAAGTTGCTCTTGCTTTGTTTTATAGGGCTTAAAGAGATTTATGGTTAACGCGTTTAAAACTACGCTAACGCTTGATAAGCTCATTGCAACCGAACCTATCATCGGATTAATAACCAGTCCGTTTATATGGTAAAAAATACCGCTTGCGATACTTACGCAAATTAAATTATAGAAAAACGCCCAAAACAGCCCTAGCTTGATGGTTGTAAGAACTCTACTACTTAACTTGATAACGTTTGCAACGTCGGTAAGGTCTTTTCGCAAAAGAACTATATCGCTTGATTGCATTGCGATATCGCTGCCGCCGCCTATGGCAATGCCAAGATCTGCTACAGAAAGAGCGGGAGCGTCGTTTACGCCGTCGCCAACCATTGCAACCAAATGCTTATCATCTCTTTGTAAATTTTTAATTACCTGTAATTTTTGTTCGGGGTGAACGTCGGCAATCACCTCGTTTACACCTATTTCACTCGCTACTCCTTTTGCCGTAGAAGCGTTATCGCCGGTTAGCATAACCACTTTTATGCCCATACCCTTTAGAAGCTCAACAGCCTGCTTAGAGGTTGGCTTAATATTATCTTTAACGGCAACAAGTGCGGCTATAACGTTGTTAACCGATATTATAAGTGGTGTTTTTCCGTTTGAAGCGAGTGATGATAGGGTATCTTTAACATCTGAATTTACATCGTTTTCGCTAAAATATTTTAAATTTCCTATAAAGTATTCTTTATTAAACACTTTGCCTTTTATGCCAATGCCGTCTATGCTTTCAAAACTATCTACTTCTAATTGTTTGCAATTGTTTTCTTTGCAAAACTCGCAAATGGCGTTAGCTAGCGGATGCTCAGATTTAAGTTCTATTGAGTAAACTGCGTTTAGAAGATCTTCGTTATTTTGCGAAAAATACGTTATGTCGGTAACCTGCGGTTTACCTTGTGTAACCGTTCCGGTTTTATCTAGAACCACCGTTTTAATAAGGTGTGCTTTTTCTAGTATTTCTGCATTTTTTATAAGTAGTCCGTTTTGTGCTCCTTTACCTGTTCCAACCATTATTGCAACCGGGGTAGCGAGCCCCAATGCGCACGGGCAGGCGATTATAAGCACCGTGATTGCAAAATTGAGAGAAAGCTCAAAGGAGCAACCGGCTATTTTATTTGCAATAAACGAAATTAGCGAAATTGCAATAATTATCGGAACGAATATGCCCGAAATTTTATCTGCAAGCTTTGAAACGGGGGCTTTTGAATTGCTAGCCTCGTCAACCAGCCTTATAATATTTGCAATTGAGGTATCTTCTCCAACCTTCGTGGCTTTTATTTGTATATAACCGGCGGTAACAACGGTTGAGGAATATACCTCGTCTCCCTCGCTCTTTAGCGCAGGTATACTTTCGCCCGTTATGTTAGATTGATCAATAGAAGCATTTCCGTTGATTATAACTCCGTCTACGGCGATGCTTTCTCCTTTTTTTACGATAATAACGTCGCCAACTTTAACGTCAAGCGCGTCTATCTCTACAGCCTCGCCGTTTTTTAGTACGTTTGCCTTTTTTGGCGCAAGATTGATAAGCTGTTCTATTGCAGAGGTAGTTTTTTTCTTAGAAATGCTTTCTAAATACTTACCTAAGCTTACCAGCGTTAAAATCATGCTTGCCGATTCAAAATACAAATTATCGCAATAAGTTTTGATTATTTGTTGAAATTTTGCCTGTTCGGCTGCCGTAATTGCTGCGTTACTTAATTGAGATTGCGCATACCACATCATACCAAGAGCAAAAATGCCGTAAAGCACAGATGCGGTTGCGCCTATTGCTATAAGCGAATCCATATTCGGCTTTCCGCTGAACAGCTTTTTATATCCCGAAATAAAATAGTTGCGGTATATAATCATTACGGGAAGGGTAAGAATCAAGTGCAATAAGGCAAACCCCACGGGATTTGTGTGGTGATTTACTATTTGCGGAACGGGAAAACCCCACATCATATGCCCCATAGAAAAATACATATGAACGAGCAAAATAGATATACACGCTAAAAGCTTTGCTTTTTGATAGTCTTTTATTTGATTTTTTTGTTGAATAGGCTTATCGTTTGCTAAAAATGCACCGTAACCCGCGTCTTCAACTGCGGAAATTATATCGTTTTCGCAAACCAGCTGTTCGTTTAAGGTAACCGTTAGCGTATTTTTTAGTAAATTTACCTGCGCTTCGCTTACGCCGTTTAGCTTGTTTACCGCTTTTTCTACGTGAGCTTGGCAGGCCGCACACGACATTCCGCTCACGTTAAATTTAACCTTTTTCATGATTTTTAGTATTTTTTATAAAGCTGCACCAATTCGTCTAGTGCGCTTAAATCTCCTCCTTGAATTTTTTCTACTACGCAAGTATGTAAATGGTCTTCAAGCACGCATGCAGATAGGCTTCTTACCGCTTTTTCTATGGCAGAAAGCTGAATGAGAATATCTTGGCAGTATTTGTTTTGTTCAATCATATTTTTAACTCCGCATAGTTGGCCGTTTATACGGTTTATACGGCTAACCAACTTTTTTACGTCACTTTGACTGCGTGGCGTTTTTTTGTTTTCGCATTTACAGTTGCAATGTTCACTCATGCCTCTTTTTACTCCTTTGCATATACCCCACGAGGGTATTTTAATTATAATGCAATCAACGCTTAAAGTCAAGCATTTGGTTAAAAAAATAAAAAAGATCGTTTGCATTGTGTTTGCTTAAAGCGCTCAAGATTGTGGTAAAACAGCTTATTTTTGGAGTCAAACAAAATGGCTAAAGTGCAAAATTTATCTAAATTTTAAAAAAAATCGAAAAAAACGCAAAATTCGGCCATTTTTTTGTTAAAACTTCTTGAAAAATTTTTTAATATATATTATAATGATAAGTAGGTAAAAAGTACCGCAGGTAAATAAGGCGCAAAAAGTAACTGTCGCCTAATTTTTGGCCGTGCGGATAAGTTACACAATATATAACTTAAAGGATGGAAAAAAACAATGAGTGAAAGGGCTGAAAAAATCAGAAATATCGCCTTAATCGGACACAGTGGTGAAGGTAAAACTACCTTAGCCGAAGCAATCTTATTCAATGCAAAAGCTATTGACAGACAGGGTAAAGTTGACGATGGTAACAGTACCATGGACTTTGATCCTGAAGAAATTGCTAAAAAGTCATCAATCAGTTTAGCAGTTGCAAATTGCCAATATAACGGATATAAGTTTAACCTTATCGACGTTCCCGGCTTTTTTGATTTCGAAGGCGAAATGATTGAAGCACTCGTTGCTGCAGATAGCGCTATTATCGTAACCGGCGGTTCAGGTTCTTTAACCGTTGGTACTGAAAAGGCTCTTGACTACTGCTTAGAACACAAAATCCCCGCTATGATTTTCATTAGCGGTCTTGATAAAGACAACTCTTCTTATACCGATACCGTAAACGCTATTAAAGAAAGATATGGTAGCAAAATCTGCCCCATGTTCGTTCCCCATCTCGAAAAAGATAAGTTTGCAGGCTGGGTAAGTATTTTAGATAACCGCGCTTACAATCTTGAAGGGGTTGAAACTCCCGCTATTTACGATGCTCATCAAGCAGAGTTTGAAGAAGCTAAAGCGCTCGTTGCAGAATCAGCTGCTGAAAACGACGAAGCTTTACTCGAAAAATTCTTCGAAGGCGAAGAACTTACTGGTGAAGAACTCGCTATGGGATTACAAAAAGGTATTACCGAAGGTTCAACCGTTCCCGTATACGGCGGTAGCGGCTATGCTAATAAGGCTGTTAAAAACCTTATGGATCGCATTATTTCAATGCTTCCTTCTCCCAACGCTACTCCTGCTGTTGCTACTAACGATGCAGGTCAAGACGTTAAGCTTGAATGCGATGATACTAAACCCGTAGTTATCAGAATTTTCAAAACCATCGTAGACCCATTCGTAGGTCGTTTGAATATTTTTAAAGTTATTCAAGGTACTCTCCACTCAGGTATTACTTTAAATAACGTAACTAAAGGTTCTAACGAAAAGATCAGTTCGCTCTACTTCTTAAAGGGCAAAAAACAAGAACCTGCTGAAAGCGTTGTTGCCGGCGATATCGGTGCATTAGCTAAACTTTCAGACGTTACTACCGGCGATACACTTTGCGAGGGCGCAGTTTATAAATTTGCAGAAATCAAGATGCCCGAACCCGTTTATTCAATGGCTGTTTACGCAGCAAAGAAGGGCGATGAAGATAAGATTTTCGCAGGATTAAACAAGCTTAAAGATGAAGATATTTCGTTCAACGTTTCTAAAAATGCCGAAACTAACGAAATGTTGCTTTCAGGTGTTGGTGAAACACAACTTTCAATTCTTTGCAAAAAGCTCAAAAATAAATTCGGTTGCGAAGCTATTTTAAAAGAACCCAGAATCGCTTACAGAGAAACTGTTAGAAAATCTGCAGAAGCTGAAGGTAAACACAAAAAACAATCGGGCGGTGCAGGTCAGTTTGGTGTTTGTAACGTTAGATTTGAACCGGGCGCTGAAGACGGCGTATACGAATTCGTTGACGCAGTAGTTGGCGGTGCAGTTCCCCGTCAATTTATTCCCGCTGTAGATAAAGGCTTAAGAGAAGCTATTAAAACGGGTGTTTTAGCAGGCTATCCCATGGTAAACCTCAAATGTACGTTATTCGACGGTAAGTATCACCCCGTAGACAGTAAAGAAATCGCGTTCGTTACCGCTGCAAAACTTGCATTTGCAGAAGGTGTTGCAAACGCTGCTCCCTGTATTTTAGAGCCTATCATGCACGTTGAAATTACTATTCCCAACAACTATCTTGGCGACGTAATGGGCGATATGAACAAACGCCGCGGTAGAATTTTAGGTACTAACCAAGTAGGAAGCAAAACCGTTTTAGAAGCTGAAGCTCCTCAAGGCGAACTTGCTAAATACGCTACCGACCTTCGCAGTATGACTCAAGGCAGAGGAAGCTTTACTACCAGATTTGAAAGATACGAAGAAGTTCCTCCCATGGCTCAAGAAAAGATTATTAAAGAAGCTAAAGAAAAAGCTGAATAATAAAATAAAGCAAGCGCCTGCATTAAAAGTGCAGGCGCTTTTAAAAACATTACGGTTTTGTGCAAATTAAAAAGTGGGGCTATAGCACGATTAACGCTATATTTGTCCCTTTTTTAAAATTAAAAATGCGGTAAAATTACGGCCGCAAGGGGAATAGTATGATATTAACGGTTTGCCCAAACCCCAGTATAGACTGCACGGTTGAATTAAACAGTTTAAACGTGGGTAAAATGAATAGAATCGAAAATAAGCTTTTAACCTATAACGGCAAGGCGCTAAACGTTGCAATAGGCGTAAGCCGTTTGGGTGCTAGTGCGCTTGCTACTGGGTTTATGTTTTCAAAGGATTTAGGTCAGTTTATGCTCTGCTTGCAAAACGAGGGGGTTCAAACTAACTTTATAGTAACCGAGGGAAACGTTCGTATTAATTATAAAATTATAGATAAGCGGTCTATGATGACCGAAATTAACGATAAAGGGGAGCTAGTTCCTAAAAATAAGCAAGAAGAACTGATTGTTTTGGTTGGAAAGTTAGCTCAAAACGCGTCTATCGTGGTAATGAGCGGATCTTTACCGCAAGGGGTAGACGATGATTTTTATTATAAATTATGCAAACAAATTCCGAAAGGGGTTAAAATAATATTAGACTGCGAGGGCGAAAAGCTTAAAAAAGCGTTAAGTGCGGGCGTATTTTTGGTTAAACCAAATTTATACGAACTTGAACAAATTACAGGCAAAAGCTATACCAATAAAAAGCAAATGCTTGAAGGCGCGCAAAAGCTTATTGCTATGGGGGCGCAAAACGTATTGCTTTCACTGGGTAATAAGGGTGCAATTTTAACTGACGGTAAAACTCATCTTTATTGCAAAAGTGCAAACGTTGCGGTAAACTCAACCGTTGGTGCGGGGGATAGCATGATAGCCGCCGCTGCCGTAACGTACGAGCAGGGTGGTAGTAATGAGGAAGTGCTTCGCGCTGCCGTAGCAGCAGGTACTGCATCTATAACAACAGCCGGAACAAACTTATTTTATAAGGATCAGTTTGACGAAATCTATTCGCGCATTCGCGTAGAAAAAATGCTGTAAGTGCCGTTAGCGCGCTTATAGCCACACTTTTTTAAGGAGTAAATGGTTTGATTACTTTAAATGATATTAAAAAAGACCAAGAGGTTCTAGCCCTATTTAAGGGTGTTAGCACTTGTATTAAGGCACTTGGATATACAGAGCATTCTGAAAGGCATTGCGGTATCGTTTCTAATTGGGCGGGCGAAATACTTAAAGCCGTTGGAGAAGATGAACGGACTATTGAACTTGGTAAAATTGCCGGATATTTACACGATATCGGAAACGCGGTTAACCGTAGCGACCACGCAAAAATTGGGGCAATGCTAGCCTATCAGTTGCTTTTAAAAAGGGGAATGGATGCTAACGAAGCAACTCAAATTATGATGGCTATAGGCAATCACGATGAAGATTGTGGAGTGCCCGTAAATAACATTTGTTCTGCTCTTATTATTGCCGATAAGTCAGACGTGCATTTTTCGCGCGTTATCGACCGCAACGTTCATTACGAGCTTATGGATATTCACGATAGAGTAAATTTTGCCGTAGAAAAATCGTTTATAGAAGTAAAAGAAAAGCAAATAAGTACAAATATTACGGTAAACACAAAAATCAGCCCCGTAATGGATTATTTTGAAATTTACGCTACCCGCATGCAAATGTGCCGTAGGGCAGCCCGTTTTTTAAATTATGAATATGCGTTAATTATTAACGGAATAAAGATAGTTTAATTAATTTATAAAAAATAAAAGTCGCGTTAATCAACCTATAGCGCGACTTTTTGTGTTTTATTGTAAAAAATGCTATAACATAAAAATAAAAAAAGAGTTTTTTACAACAAAAAAACACCGAAAACAAGTTTCGGTGCTTGGCGCGCCTTAAGGAGCTCGAATCCCTAACCTTTGGTTCCGTAGACCAACGCTCTATCCAATTGAGCTAAAGGCGCATATTTAGCGCAAAAAGCGCATAACTATAAATCTGCCACCAACAAGCAACTATACTGCTCATCAGCAAGCCTAATAAGTATATACTAAAAGAAAGCTTTTGTCAAACACTTTAAAAAGCCAAAACTAAACTTTTTTTAAAAAAATACAAAAATTTTACTTTCTTTTAAAAAAATGCAAAAATTGTTTTGACAAGTTAAAACTTTTATGCTATTATATATAGGCTGAATAGGCAAAATAAAATGTCGGCACGGAGAAATACCCAAGAGGCCGAAGGGGCTCCCCTGCTAAGGGAGTAGTGCGGGTGACTGCAGCTCGAGTTCAAATCTCGATTTCTCCGCCAAAAAATACTGCAGAAAAGGATACATTTTCTGCAGTATTTTTTTATCCAAGTCGCAGACTTGGCATATCATCGCCGCACGAAGTGTGGTGGATATCATCAGCCCTTGGGGCTGTATATCATCACGCATCAGCGTGTATCTTTCTGCGACTTGATGAGATGCAACACTTAGTGTTGATGAGATAC
>JAFTIY010000020.1 GCA_017456665.1 Clostridia bacterium
GTCCTTCGCAAAATGCTCGTTGTTTGTGGCAACTGCTCGCATCTAAGCCATATTTAAAATAATAACGGCTTGGTCATTTGACACAAAAACTGTGCTTTTGCTCAGTTGTTTACGGTGTAGTAAACGACCTTCGCAAAATGCTCGTTGTTTGTGGCAACTGCTCGCATCTAAGCCATATTTAAAACAAAAATGCTTTTTAGGTAGTAGTTGCAGAAGTGCTTTTTTTTGCTCAGTTGTTTACGGCGGAGTAAACGTCCTTCGCAAAATGCTCGTTGTTTGTGGCAACTGCTCGCATCTAAGCCATATTTAAAACAAAAATGTTTTTTAATATTTAGTATAAAAAAAAGCCTATCGGAGTTTATAAAAAAATAAATTCCGCTAGGCTGTTTTATTTATAAAACTGCGCTATAAGGCGATTAACGGGTGGTTTTAGGTTGAATAGAGGTTAAAATTTGGCAGTTAAAGCCTGCCGCATCGGCCTTTTGCTTTGCCCAATCGTAAAGCCCTTCGTAGTTAAAAAGGGCGCAAACGGTGCTTCCGCTTCCCGTTAAAAAGTAAGCGCTAGGCGATAGGCTTTTTAAAAAATTTAATCCTTTGTAAACGCCGTCGTTTATTTTGCACGCCGCGTTTTGCAAGCTGTTTTTGCATTCGCCGTATTCTATATTGTTTGAGTAAAGTGATATAGCAAGCTTGTTTATATCGCTATAATCGCTTGATGGGGGCATATTGTCAAAGGTTTCAAAGCATTTTGCTGTATCAACTCCGCCGTCGATAAACAGCGCGAGTATTTTTAACGGCGGAATTTTGTTAAGCTGTTCAATTTGAGTTCCTCTACCTCTTAAAATAGCCGTTCCGCCGTTTAACAAAAAGGCTGTGTCTGAGCCCAGTTGGTTGGCAAGCTCAACAAGGCTTTCGTTTTTATCAAATAGCTTGTTCATTGCGTTTAAAACGGCCGCCGCCAATGCAGAAGAGCCCCCCATTCCACTAGAAAGGGGAATATTTTTTTCTACTACGATATCAACGCCTAAAGTATTAAAGGCTTGCTGGTATAAACAAGCTGCCTTATAGGCGTTGTCTTTGGTTGGGGTAAGGTTATAAACGTATTCGCGAACGTTTCCTTTTGCAAAAAGGGTAATTTTATCATCTTTTCTGCGTTGTAAGGTAACCGAGTCGTATAAATCAACGGTGGTAACCAAGCTCTCTAAAGGGTGGTATTCCCCCTCCTTTTTAAATACGTTTAGCGCTAAATTTATTTTTGCATACGCCTTTTGTTTAACTTTCATAATTCACTCAAAAATTACCCCACCTTTTGCATTTAATTAAAGCAAAAAGCAGTATCTTATAAATTTATTATAACATCAAAATTGATTATAAGCAAGTTTACGCGCAAACTTTTATTAAAACGTGCGCATATTGGTATTATTTTTTTGGCAAAGTTACAAACAACGATTGCTTTTTTTTAAAGAGATGCAATTTTTTTTATCAACCGGTTGTTGTTACAGTGCCATTTTTATAATAAAAATTTTTATTAATAAGCGTTTAATTTTGCGTTAACGGTGTTATAGGCTGTTTTTTTAATTGGCTATTTATAATAATATTTAGTTAATTAAAATCTTTTTTAAAAAAACATTGACAAGTAAACGTTATAATAGTATAATAGTGTTTACAAGGAGAAATAATTATGAAAAAATTAATTTGTTTGTTGGTAGCTTTACTCTCAGTTGTATCTTTATGCGCATGTGGCGGCACTTACAGGGGCGCTTATTCAAAGGTTGAATTTGCGGGCGAGCAGGTAGAAAAACAGGCCTTTGACGACGCTTTAGATCAAATAGAACAATTACCCGCCGTTGAATTTGGCGAAAAGGGCATTGCGTATGATTTTTCATTCAATATGAAAACCAAAATGAGCGGTATGGAAATTGAAATGAAAATGAGCGGCACGATTTGCATGCTTTCTGAAACTCAATTCAACTACGATAGCAAAATTAAAATGACCATGAAAGACGAAGCCAGTGGCGGCGAAGCTAAGGTTAGAGGTGATATGGTTTTCGTTAACGGCATCTATTATTTAGATATGACTATGGTAGAAGAATACGAAGGCGAAGAACACGAAGAGCAAACGAAGGTTAAAGGCGATATTTTAGGCGTTGGCGATCAGTTTGAAGAAATTGCTTCTATGAGTTTTTCTGAAATATTACAACAAGTAGCTTCAATGAAAAATGCCGAATACGTTTGCTATTTAGGTGAAAACTACGTTGGTTTTGATCTTGCAGTGCAAGAAGAAGAGCAAAATGCAAGCTTAACCGTTCAATTTGCCGGCGAATATAAAGAAAATTCTTCAACCGTAAAAAATTACGAATTCTATTACGAAGAAGTATACGAAATAGAAGGCGAAAGCAATAGCGTAATAATGAAAATGTATTACGAAGAAGCAGAGGTTATAAGCATTAACGCTCCTGCAGATGCAGACCAATACGAAAATTTATATTAAAAAACGGTTAAAAAACGACCTTTGCTTTTAGCAAAATTACAAAAAATAAAAAACACTCTTCGGAGTGTTTTTTTGTTTGGTTTTCTTTGTTAATCGCGTTATAGATAGGTTTTTGCAAGTTTTCTAAAATATAAAAAGCGCATTTACGGTTTGTAAACGCGCTTTTTTATTTGGTATAAATCGCTATCGTATCTTTAACGCAACGGGTGGTAAAAAAGCTTATTTTTTTAAATAAACCATTAATACTGCAATATCTGCAGGGCTAACGCCCGAAATTCTACCTGCCTGCCCGAGGTTTAAGGGGCGAATTTCGCTTAACTTTTGCCTTGCCTCAAGCCTTAAGCCCTCTATTTTGTGATAGTCAATATCATTAGGCAGCCTTTTTTCTTCCATTTTTTTAGCTTTTTCTATTTCTTTAAGCTCCTTTTCTAAATAACCGCTATAGCGAATATCCGTTTCGGCGTTATCCAAAAGGTCTTGCGGAATACCTTCAAAGGCGTTAAATCTTTCTTTAATTACGTTAATTGGAATATTGCGTGCAATTAAGTCTGCAAACGAAAGCCCGTTGTTTGGAGGATTTCCGCCAAATTCCACAACGATGTCTTTCATTTCTTTAGATGGGTGAAGGGCGTTTAACTGCTCAAAAAGCTTTTCTTTAAGCTGCTTTTTGTCGTTAAACAGGTTATAGCGATAATCGTCTACCAACCCGCATTCTCTGCCAATCTCAGTAAGTCTAAAGTCGGCGTTGTCTTGTCTTAAAAATATGCGATGCTCTGCGCGCGAGGTCATAATGCGGTAGGGCTCGTTAGTTCCCTTGGTAACCAAATCGTCTATTAAAACGCCTATATACGCTTGATCTCTGCGTAAAACGAGCTCTTGCTTGCCTCGCATTTTAAGTGATGCGTTTAAGCCAGCAATAAGACCTTGAGCTGCGGCTTCCTCGTAACCACTCGTGCCGTTTAATTGCCCCGCGCTGTAAAGCCCCTCAATTTTTTTATATTCAAGGGTGGGCAAAAGGTCTAAACTGTTAATGCAGTCGTATTCTATGGCATAAGCGTAGCGCATAATACGGCAGTTTTCAAGCCCTTTAATGGTGCGGTACATCTCCTCTTGCACGTCTTGCGGTAGCGAGGTAGACATTCCCTGCACGTAAATTTCGTTGGTATCAGCCCCCTCGGGCTCTAAAAATATTTGGTGGCGCTCTTTATCGGCAAACCTTTCTACCTTGGTTTCTATCGACGGGCAGTATCGCGGTCCCGTTCCTATAATTTCGCCGTTGTAAAGGGGTGAACGGTGCATATTTGCGCGAATAATATCGTGAGTTTTGGTGTTTGTATAGGTAAGGTAACAGGGCTGCTGCTTTTCGGGCACGCGCTCTGTTAAAAAAGAAAACGGATATACGTTTTGCTCGCCTTCTTGAATTTCGCAAGCAGAAAAATCAACCGTTCTTGCGTCTATTCTGGCGGGTGTTCCCGTTTTAAACCTGCGCACCTCAAAGCCTAAATCGATAAGATTTTTTGTAAGCTCGTTTGCCGGTGCAAAGCCGCTAGGTCCTGCGTTTTGAACCCATTCGCCTGCCAAAACCTTGCTGTTTAAATACACGCCCGTGCATAAAATTACCGTTTTTGCGGTTAAAATACTGCCAAAGGTTGTTTTTACTCCCGTAACCTTGCCGCTTTCGGTTAAAATTTCGCTCGCTTCGCATTGCAAAATTTCTAGATTGGGGGTGTTTTCTAGCACCTTTTTCATTTCGCGGTGGTAATAGTTTTTATCCGTTTGCGAGCGGAGCGATTGAACGGCCGCGCCCTTTCCGCGGTTAAGCATTCTAATCTGAAGCATGGTTTTATCTGCCACGATTCCCATTTGGCCGCCCAGCGCATCGATTTCGCGAACTAAATGCCCCTTTGCCGTTCCGCCAACGGAGGGATTGCACGCCATAAAGGCAATATTATCTAAATTTAAAGTGAGAAGGGCGGTTTTAAACCCGGTGCGCGCAAGTGCGAGTGCCGCTTCACAGCCGGCGTGCCCCGCTCCTACTACAACCGAATCGTAGTGCCCTTTAATAAAAGAAGTTTGCATATTGTTTTGCGTTTTTGTTTTAATTATATAATTTAAAAGTTGAGTTAATTGCGTTATAGCGGGGTTTTTAATTAAAAACGGAAGGTTATTTTTTTAAAATTAGGTTTTTAAGGTCGTTAACCTCGGTTGCTATACGCGGATTGGTTTTTATAAGCTCTGCAATCTTATCGCGGGCGTGGATAACGGTCGTATGGTCGCGCCCGCCCATTGCTTGGCCAATAGTTACTAGAGGGATAGACATAAGCTCGGTTATAAGAAAAATACATATTTGCCTTGGTTCAACCAGCTCTTTATTTTTCTTTTTGCCGAGTAGGTCGTTTTTAGAAATATTATAAAATGAACAAACGGTATTAATTATGTTAGTTGTGGTCATAACCTCTTTGCTTTCGTTATTAACCGCTTGTTTTAAGGTTTCCATTGCCAAATTAATAGTTATGGGCGATTCGTGTAAAAGTGAAGCAAAAATTACCTTTTTTAAAAGACCTTCGAGCGAGCGGATGTCGCTACCCGAATTTTCTGCCAAAAAGGTGGCAACCTCGGTGTTTAAAATGTATTTGCGTTCTTCGGCCTTTCGCTGTAAAATAGCTATTTTCGTTTCTATATCAGGGGGAAGAACTTGCGCCATTAATCCGCCCTCAAAACGGGTTTTTAATCTTTCTGAAAGAGTGCCGATTTCGCGGGGGTGGCAGTCAGCCGATAAAATAATTTGTTTGTCTTGGTTATAAAGTTCGTTAAAGGTGTGAAAGAATTCTTCTTGCGTAGCTTCTTTATTAGCTAAAAACTGAACGTCGTCTATAATAAGCACGTCAACGTTTCTGTAGCGGTTTCTAAATTCTTGTGAAGCGGCGGCAGAGCCCTTGCCTTGGCGAATAATGGTTATAAGGTCGTTAGTAAATTTTTCGCAAGTTGCGTATAAAACGTTTGCGGTAGGATTATTTTCTTTAACGCAGTTTGCAATTGCGTGCATTATATGCGTTTTTCCAAGCCCCGTTTCACCGTAAATAAAAAGCGGATTGTAATTATTGCCCGGATCTTCAGCAACGGCGCGTGCTGCAGAAAATAAAAATTTATTAGAAGAGCCTACTACGAACGAATCAAAGGTATATTTGGGGTTAATTTCCATCGAGCTTTCTAAAAGACTGCCCGAATCTCCGCCAGAGCCGGTTAAGTAGTCAACGTCGCTGTCGCCCACGGTGAGTTTGATGGCGTTAACGCCTGTTTCGGCTAAATCAAGCGCTTGGAGTATTTTTTCTAACAATCTTGATGAAATTTCGCGAGCAAAAAGCTCGGTAGGAACGTTTAAAACGATCTTTCTACCAATTAAATCAATGGGGGTAATTTTAACTATGTAGGTAGAATACGTAATAGTACTCATTTTTTCCTTGAGCACCTCGAGCGTTCTGTTCCATAAAATTTGATAGTTTTCCATTATTACTCCTTCGCAAACACAAAAAGTTTAAACATTTAAATTGACTTATTTCGCTTAAAATTATATAATAGTATAATAAATAGGGCTTTGCCGTGTTAAATCAAAAAGTCAAAAGATCAATTAGCCCCGCAAGGCAAAAGATTGTGCTCCTTTTGCCGTAGAATAAAGTGCCGCTCATAAACCTTTACGAGCGGAACAAAGCGTGTTATATATATTATATATAAAACTTGTGAAAAAAGCAAGAAGATACTAACAAAAAAGTCTTGATTTTTTAACAGTTATACAATTAATTTATTCGTATTTAAAACCGGAGAAGTTTATTAGATGTATATAAGCAGTCTTATATTACAAAATTACCGCAATTATAAAAACCAAATCTTTGAGTTTTCAAGCGGTATTAATATCGTTTCGGGTAGCAACGCGCAGGGTAAAACCAATGCGGCAGAGGCTATATTTTTTCTTTGCACCGGTTATTCTCCACGCGTTACGCGCGAAAAGCAGGTTATAAATTACGAAAGCGATTGGGCTAAAATCGAATGCGTTGCCCAAAGCGAAAGCATGGGGAAAATTACCGCGGCAATAGAATTTTTAGCTTCCGGCGGTAAAAAAATTACGGTAAACGGAATGTCCGCCTTAAAAACGGGCGAGCTTATAGGTAATATCAATTCGGTTATGTTTAATCCACAGCAACTAAAGCTGGTGCAAGAAAGCCCAGACGATAGGCGCAGATTTATGGATATTGCGCTATCGCAAATAAACCGCCGTTATTACTATTCATTGCAAAAATATAAAAAGATTTTAACTCAGCGCAACTCCTTACTTAAAGAGCGCGACAAAGACCTTATTTACCAAACCTTGCCCGCGTGGGACGAGCAATTAGTTCTTTGCGCAAGCGCAATAATCAACGATAGAAATAAGTTTTTAAAAGAGCTTAAGCCGCTGTGCGAAAGCGCGCACTTAACCATAACCGGAGGAAGTGAAAGGCTTGAAATAAGCAGCGAAAGTAAATACGAGGGCAGTCAACAGCAAATTGCCGAGCAACTTTACGAGCAGCTTTCGGCAAAAATAGAAAAGGATATCGAGGTTGGATATACAACCGTAGGCCCTCATCGCGACGATATAAAAATAAAAATTAACGGGCAAGACGCGCGCATTTACGGCTCACAAGGGCAGCAGCGCACCGCCGCATTATCTTTAAAAATTGGCGAGGTAAATATTTTTAAAAACCATTTTGGCGAATTTCCCGTGCTTATTTTAGACGACGCCATGAGCGAGCTAGACCAAAGCAGGCGCAAATGCTTACTCTCACTGCTTGATGGTGTTCAAACTATAATTACTTGTACCGACGCCGAAAGTTTGAATATAACGGGCGGTAAAACCTTTAAAATTCAAGCGGGCGAAATAGTTTAGGAATTTTTATGATTTTTAACCGTGAAATAAGCCTTATCGGAGAAGAGGCTTTTGAAAAATTAAAAAACAGCTCGGTGGCGGTTTTCGGGCTGGGCGGGGTTGGCTCGTTCGTTTGCGAGGCGCTTGCAAGGGCGGGCGTTGGTAAACTGTTAATATGCGATAACGACGTTATAGCCCCACATAATATTAACCGTCAGCTTTTCGCATTACATTCTACGGTAGGAAAAAGCAAGGTAGAAGTTGCTTATCAAAGGCTTAAGGATATAAACCCCGAAATTCAAATTGAATGTAAAAAGCAATTTTTTACGAGCGAAAACGCGGCTGAGTTTAATTTAAATAAATACGATTTTATTGCAGACTGTATCGATACCGTAACGTCAAAGCTAGTACTTGCAAAAATAGCTTACGAAGAGGGAATAAATATTATAAGCTGTATGGGCACGGGCAATAAATTAAACTGTGTTTTTAAGGTGAGCGATATCACAAAAACACAGGTTTGTCCGCTGTGCAAGGTTATGCGAAAGCTGTTAAAAGATAACGCAATTCCACATTTAACGGTGGTTTATTCTGAGGAACAGCCGTTAAAGCCAATAAATAAGTGCGAGCAAAATCAAAATAAACGTCAAATACCGGCAAGTATATCATACGTTCCGTCGAGTGCGGGCTTGTTACTCGCCGGCGAAATAATAAAACGGTTAACAGCTGTTAAAGGCCAAAAATAGCCCTATAACGCAATTAACCGCATATTCTTTAAAAACGGAGGCAATTATGCAAGTAAAAAAATTAGATGCTTCGGCCTTTTTAACCCCGGGCGAAAGTGTAAAATTTAAAACGTCGGCAATGCCGAGCAAACTAGTTTACGTAGAGGGGGCTATATGCTTTTTGGTTTGGCTTCTTACCTTAGCGGGCGATGGATTTACCATTGGCGCAGCTTACTATATTAAAGACGTAATAAAGGGTACTGAATATTTTATCTTTGCGTTTATCGCACTGCTGTTATTACATATTTTGCCATTTGGCTTTTGGCTAATAAGTATACTTAAAAAGCTTGTTACCACGGCAAATAAGTGGTATTGCGTTACGGATAAAAGGGTTGTAATAGTTTCGGGCGTTAAGCCGATAAGCGTAACCTTCGTTAACTTAAACGAAATAACCTCTTTTGACGTAAGCAAAAACAGCGTAACCTTATTTATCGGGGAAGAGCGAGTTAATTTAAACTGTTTGCCTAACCCCTTTGCCATTGCCGATATTTTAGAACAATATTTAGATGAGCAAGAGCAAAATTTAAACGAGCAATCAAGTGAACAATCTACTCCCGTTTTAACGGAAGAAGAGGCTGGTGAACAGCCTCAAATAAATAACACAACAAACGAATAATAAATAGGTCTATAACGCGATTAATAAGCGTTTTAGCGGTTAAGGAGAATAAAAATGGAAGAAAAAAAGTTTTATCCGAATATTGAGTTTAATAAATCTAAGCGCAAAAAATTCTTTATGCTTTTAATATTGTTAGTTGTAACGATGGGGCTAGCAGTAGGCTTATTCGTTAGCATGGGGCAATGGATGTTTGCTCTTATGTTTGCCCTCATTTTAGGTATAATGCTCTTTTTAATACCTTCAACTTTAAAAACTCATCCTGTAAAACCCGACGTTGCTCAAATTACCGTTTGCAAAAAACAAATTACGGCAGGCGAAAAAACGTTTACTGCTCAAGAAGTACAATCTGTAAGCGTAAACGTAATGCTCGCGCCCGTTAGTAAGCTTGATAGCGAAAATAAAGAGTACGTTGCAAAAATGATCAAACAATATCCCGAAGAAGAATGCTTCGGCAACGTAGATATACTTTTAAAAACAAGCCCTACGGTAAAAAAGGGAGAGGTTATTTACACTACGGTAGACGATTGCTTGGGCGCTCTAACCGCTTTAGTTGCAGCGGGTGTTAAACATTACAGTATTGTGTTTTCGCTTAATAAAATTACCGAAAAAGCGCAGTTTTCTATAACCAAGGAAGAAACGAAAAAACAAACCTTAACCGATATTTCTTCAAAAGACAGAATGAAACAGCTTTTATAAAATGAACTTTTTTGAGCAAAGAGTTTTTGAAGCGGTAAAGCTCATTCCCAAGGGTAAAGTTACCACTTACGGTGCTATAGCCGCATATTTAGGTAATCCGCGTGCCTGCAGAGCGGTAGGAAACGCACTTCATAAAAACGATAAGCCAATAATAGTTCCCTGCCATAGAGTGGTTAACGCAAGCGGTCGCTTAGCGCGCAGCTTCGTTTTTGGCGGAGAGGGAGTGCAAGAAGAACTTTTAACAGGTGAAGGGGTTAAAGTAACCAACTCACAGGTTGATTTGCAGGTGTACGGTTGGTATTTTAATATGTAGCACTTGGCTTATAAAAAGCAAAAATCGCCGTATAAGTCGATTAACGGCCATTTTATAAAAAAATACAACAAAAAAGGAGTTAGTCAAATGGATATATTTGCTATAAGCGACCTTCATATGTCTGTGGCTAACCCAAAGCCAATGAACATATTTGGCGCAAAGTGGAACGATTATTTAGAAAAGATTCAAGCCGATTGGCAAAGCAAGGTAACTGAAAGTGACGTAGTTTTAGTTCCCGGCGATATAAGTTGGGCGATGAACATTAAAGAGGCGCTTGAGGATTTTGAGTTTTTTCGCACGCTTCCCGGCAAAAAGATTTTCGTTCGCGGAAATCACGATTATTGGTGGAAGAGCATAACAAGGCTTCGCGAAGAAATTCCCGAAAACTGTTACCTTTTGCAAAACGATGCGATAAAAATAGAAAACGTGGTATTTTGTGGATCGCGCGGATGGAATACTCCCGGCTCACCCGACTTTTCTAAGGAAGACGAAAAAATTTATCTTCGCGAGTGCGAGCGGTTAAAAATGGCTTTTTCGTTTGCAGATAAAATTCGTGAAGAAGGGGATAAACTTGTGTGTTTGGTGCATTTTCCCCCCTTTAACGTTCGACGCGAGCATAACGAAATTATAGATATAATACAGTCGCATAATACAAACGCCGTAGTTTACGGGCACTTGCACGGCAAGGATTCCCGCGCGGATAAACTGCTAAAACGCAACGGCATAGATTATTATCTTGCTTCTTGCGATTTGGTAGAAAATCAACTTGTAAAAATACAATTGTAAAAAAATGAAAAAGTAAATTATCATTATTAAAAAGACGGGTAAAGCCCCCTTTTATTTCCAATCTACAGCAAAAAATAATATTTTATTATATAGAAGCCAATCTTAAAGGTAGGTGTAAAATATGAAAAGCAATATTAAATTTTCGTCAGCAGTAAAAAGCTTGGCAAACCGTTGGTTCATTCAAGCCTTTTCGGGTATGGCTCAAGGGTTATTCGTAACCTTAATTGCGGGCACTATAATAAAAACGATAGGCTCGCTCGTAGGCGATAACGTCGTTGGTAATTTATTGATTTTTATCGGTCAAATCGCCAGTATTTTAATGGGAGCAGGTATAGGCGCGGGCATTGCAAGCTATTTAAAAGCTCCAAAGCTAGTGGTGTTTTCTGCAATAGTTGCGGGCTTTATAGGCGGGTATGCCGAACAACTTTTGGGTGCAAAAATTGCCTTCAACGGCATAACTATAGCCTTTAACGGGTCAATGCCGTTACTTTCTGCCACCTTTGCAAAAGCCCTTCCCGGCAATCCCATAAGCGCGTACGTTTGCGCTCTTGCCGCGGTAGAAATTGGCTCGCTCGTAGCGGGCAAAACCAAGTTAGATATTTTAATAGTTCCGCTAAGCTGTATATTTAGCGCCTTCGTGGGTTGCTTTATTTCAATTCCGTTCATTTATATAATAAGCCTTTTAAGCAAAGGTATAGCAGTAGCCACAGGGGCAGCTCCGTTCGTTATGGGTGTAGTAATAGCAGTGGTTATGGGGTTATTATTAACCCTTCCCACGTCGTCTGCGGCAATTTGGGTTGCTATAGCAACGCCGGTAATAACTGGTGCATCTTCATCAACTTCTGAAATTTATAATATGTATTTGGCAGGAGGCGCGGCAGTTTGCGGTTGCGCAAGCCATATGGTGGGTTTTGCAGTAAGCAGTTATCGCGAGAACGGCTGGGGCGGTATCATTTCGCAAGGATTGGGAACTAGCATGCTACAAATTCCCAACGTTATGAAAAAGCCCTCGCTGTTTATTCCTGCAGTTATTTCAAGCATCGTAACGGGTCCGCTTTCCACCTGCGTTTTTAAGCTACTGTGTGATGCGTCCGGTGGCGGTATGGGCACGAGTGGTTTGGTTGGCGTGTTTGGCGTTTTAAACCTTTCTTCAATGCAAACGCCCTGGGTTATGTGGGTAGGAATCGTTTTACTTATGTTTGTTTTACCCGCTTCAATAAGCCTTTTGGTTAGCGAATTTATGCGTAAAAAAGGTTGGATTAAAGAGGGCGATTTAAAAATATAATATTTTAAGCAAAGGCGTTAAAAATGCCGTTAAAAGCGTTATAGGCTCACTTTTTAATATTTAAGCACAAAAAAGAGGTAATAGGCATAGTATGAAATCGCTTAAAGAGCTTTATAGAATAGGGATAGGCCCGTCTTCATCTCACACGATGGCGCCTTACGCCGCTTGCAATCAAATAAAATGCAATCACGGCAAAAACGCCGTTTATACCGTTACCCTTTACGGCTCTTTATCGGCAACGGGCAAGGGGCACGGAACAGACGAGGTAATTCGCCGCGCTTTAGGCAAAAATACTAAAGTAATTTTTGACGACGGTAAAATAGACATCGCTCATCCAAACACGATGAAAGTAGTCGTGCAAGATGATATAACGGTGGAGTATTTGGTAGAAAGTTTGGGGGGCGGAGCATATTCTATCAACGGAAGTGGCGAAAGCTTTCCCGAGGTGTATTCAGAAAAAAACTTTGCTCAAATAAAAGAATACTGCCAATTAAATGGCATAAGACTGTACGAATACGTTTACAAAAAAGAAAAAAATATCAAAGATTATCTGTTTAAAGTTTGGCAAAGCATGAAAAACAGCGTTCAAGAGGGTTTAGTGGCAGATGGAATATTGCCTGGCGGGCTAAATATTGAGCGCAAGGCAAAATATTTATACGGCCAAGTTAACGTATACGAAAGCCCGTCTACTATCGAAAACATGCTCGTTTGCGCTTATGCGTTTGCGGTTGCCGAGCAAAATGCTGCGGGGGGAACGGTTGTTACCGCGCCTACCTGTGGAGCGAGCGGTGTTTTGCCCGCTTGCCTAATGTATATGCAAAAAAAACATTCGTTTAGCGACGAAAAAATAGTTAACGCAATCGCAACGGCGGGCGTTATAGGTAATTTAATTAAGCAAAACGCCTCTATTTCGGGGGCAGAATGCGGTTGTCAGGCAGAAATTGGCAGCGCCTGTTCGATGGCAAGCGCGGCTCTTGCCGAACTTTTTAATATGGATATAGACCAAATTGAATACGCTGCCGAGGTTGCAATGGAGCACTATCTTGGGCTCACCTGCGATCCCGTTTGCGGGCTAGTTCAAATACCTTGCATCGAGCGCAACGCGGTTGCCGCAATGCGCGCGATAAACGCTTTAAGCCTTGCAAGATTTTTAACTCATACTCGTAAAATTTCATTTGACGTAATAGTTAAAACCATGTACGAAACGGGCAAAGATTTAAATAAAATTTATAAAGAAACAAGCAAAGGTGGGCTTGCCGCCGCTTACGAAAACAAAAACTAAAATTTTTTAAAGTGGCTTTAATCGCGTTATAGCCCCACTTTTTATGCGGATAATTAACGCGATTCGCCTACATTAATAATTTGTTTTAAATTAGCAGCTTTTTATTAAAGGAAAAATGTTTAGTGTATTAGCAAAAATATTTATTAAGGATAATAAAAATTACAAAAGCCAAGAGGTGCGCGAGGGGTACGGTAAGTTATCCGGCGTGCTTGGAATTATTTTAAACGTTTTGCTGTTTGCAGGCAAATTTATAGCGGGTTTTTTAACGGGAGCAATTTCGGTAACCGCCGATGCGTTTAATAACCTTTCAGATGCGGGCTCTTCGCTCGTAACCTTTATTGGCTTTAAGCTCTCTTCTAAAAAAAGCGATAAAGATCATCCGTTTGGTCACGGCAGAATGGAATACGTTGCCGGATTTATCGTTTCGATGATTATATTCGTGGTTGGCTACGAGCTTATAAAAGAATCTGTGCAAAAGCTTATCAACCCGCAAAACACCGAATTTTCGCAAATTGCGCTAATAATTTTAGCTGCTTCGGTGTTAATTAAGTTATATATGTTTATCTATAATAGGCAAATCGCAAAAAAAATCAATTCTGCAACGATGCGAGCAACCGCGTTAGATAGCATTAACGACTGTATTGCAACCCTAGTGGTAGCTCTTTCGCTTATTGCAAATGAGCTTTGGGGCTGGCAAATAGATGGAATAACCGGCATTTTAGTTGCTTTGTTCATTATTTACAACGGCTTTATTTCGGCAAAAGAAATAGTGGGCTTGCTTTTAGGCGAAGCGCCCGAGGCAGAATACGTTGCCGAAATCGAAAGGGCGGTTCTTGCTCAACCGGGAATTATAGGCGTGCACGATCTAATAGTTCATAACTACGGCCCGGGCAGGCAAATTATATCCCTTCACGCAGAGGTTGATTCTATGCAAGACGTAAACGCCGCTCACGAACAAATAGACAACGCTGAGCAAGTGCTCGAAAAAACCTTTGGTTGTATTGCGGTTATCCATACCGATCCCAGAGTTTTAAACGACGGCCGCCGTGATTTTTTAATGGATTTATGTAAGCAGGTGGTTAAACAAATTGATCCGGAATTTAGCATTCACGATTTTAGAATGACCGCCGGCGAAAAATCAACCAATCTTATTTTTGACGTAACCATTACTCACGATACGAAACTTTCTGAAGAGAATATTATTGAAGAAATTCAGTCGCGCGTTAAAAAGCACGACGAAAGCTTAAACTGCGTTTGAAAAATAGAGCATTCTTTTACCAACAAA
>JAFTIY010000021.1 GCA_017456665.1 Clostridia bacterium
AACACGGTTGGAAAACTAATTATCATCGTAACGATGTATTTTGGCAGAGTCGGTCCAATCTCGCTTGCCGTGGCGTTTGGTAGCAAGAATGAAAGTCAGAACGTTATTTCCGAGCCAACGGAAGATATCAGTATAGGATAAGGAGAAGATTATGAAAATGAAGAAAACATACGCAGTCTTTGGACTTGGAAGATACGGCACAGCCGTGGCAAAAGAACTTGTAGAGAACGGCATGGAGGTCATCGCTATTGATGCCGAACAAAAAATCGTTAACGATGTGGCGGCATATTTGCCAGTGTGCAAGTGTGCAGACGTGACCGATGCGGAGGTTATCTCTCGCCTTGGTATAGGTAATATTGATACTGTCATCGTGTGTATGGCAAGTAACCTTGAAGCGAGTGTGATGGCAGTCACACTTTGCAAGGAGGCTGGTGTAAAGACTGTTATTGCAAAATGTGCAAACGAGATGCAACAAAAAATACTGCTTCGTGTTGGTGCGGATCAAGTAGTCTTTCCTGAGAACGAGTCTGGTATACGCCTTGCTAAGAACTTACTTAGCTCCGGCTTTATTGATATGATTTCTCTGTCAAAGGATGTGTCGTTGGTTGAGATCGATGTGAAAGACGAGTGGTGCGGCAAGAACTTAATTGAATTAAATCTCCGTAAAAAATACGGATTCAATATCGTTGCAATCAAAAAAGGCGAGAAAGTCACCGTAAATATCAATCCCGAGCAGGTACTTGATGCTCAAACTACACTCATCGTGATTGCAAACACGACAAAATTGGGAAAATTGAAATAAGCTGTAAAATTCTAATTTAGCGAGACTTATTATGGATGAAATTTTAATTAAAATACTTGTATGTTTTCTTGCAGGTGCAGGGGCAGGTATTGGAACGGGTTTTGCCGGTATGAGCGCTGCCGCCGTAATAGGACCTATGCTCATAACGTTTTTGGGTGTTCCTGCTTATGATGCGGTAGGGATAGGGCTTATCAGCGACGTTTTTGCAAGTTTTGTTAGCGCTTATACTTATAAAAAGAGTGGAAATTTAGACGTAAAGAATAGTTTGCCCTTACTTATTAGTGTTCTTATCGTAACTATGGTAGGGAGTTTTGTGGCGAGTTTTTTGCCCGAACAAGCGATGAGTGGAACAATGCAAATTGCTTTGATTATAATAGGATTGAGATTTATTTTAAAGCCCGTTAATAAAACGAAAGAACAGTTAGAAAATAGTTCTTCAAAATCAAGATTTATAAAGGCAGTAATCGGTGGCATATTCGTTGGTTTTATTTGCGGTTTTGTCGGAGCCGGCGGTGGAATGATGCTACTACTTGTTTTAACTTCTTTCCTTGGTTATCCTATGCATTTGGCGGTTGGCACAAGCGTATTTATTATGGCGTTTACGGCACTCACGGGTGGTGTTAGCCACTTTATAATTGGTGGAGTTCCCGACGTTCTTTGCCTTGTTCTTTGCGTTGTATTTACTTTGCTTTGGGCAAGAATTGCTGCTAAAATTGCCAACAAATCTAACGCTAAAACATTAAACCGTGTGGTCGGTATCGTTATGATTGTTACTAGTATTGCAATTTTAATGGTGAACTATCTTTTATAATTTAATAGATTTGCAGATTATCTATAACGATACCACATTTACTGACAATAGAAGTGGTTATAGTTTTGCTAAATTTTTAGTGGAGAAAATAAATTATTAAGGTTATAAAATGTTAAAAGTTGAATTTGAACAGTATTTAATAAAACAAGGGTATAGTGTTATTACTCCATCGGGTAATCCCAGTACCGTTTATGATTATATAAAACGCATTGACAAGGTTATAGAATGGGAACATCTATACAGTTGGGATGAACTCGCAAAAAATATATCAAAGTATGTTTCGCAATACGGTATTGGTGGTATTAAGCAAGCCTATGGACAAAAATCACACGCAGCAGTAATAAATGCTTTACTTGCATTTCAAAGATTTTTGAATAGTGTTAATCAGGGTGGGTTTAATCATTAAAACTACATATTTTCAATGGGTGGGAAGTAAATTTCTCGCCCTTAATTTTTTGCAAAGAAAAACAACGTAAATCAAACCTTTCGGTTCAACTTACGTTGTAGGTGGTGCCGCTGGCCGGGGTCGAACCGGCACGGTATTGCTACCGAGGGATTTTAAGTCCCTTGCGTCTGCCTATTCCACCACAGCGGCAGGTGGTTTAAAACGTTGCTATTATACTCTTTTTTTGTGTAGTTGTCAACTGAAAAACTATTATTTTTTACAATTATTTTTTATTTTTTTGAACACATTACAAAATAAAATCAATTTTGCCTTGTATTTTTAATTTATATCAAAAAAAAACTATTAAAATCGGTTGATGATCAATAAAAACCAGGTGGTAAAAGAGATAATTTTTTTTACACAAAAATAAAAATTTACTAAAAAACAGTTGCTTTTTAAAAAAGATAGGTATAATATATGATGTATTGTAAAATTAAATGCTAAACCGAAATTAACCTCGGTAAAGCAAAAAAGGAGATGTTTTATGACCTATATGTTCCAAGTAATACTTGGTAAAAACGAAGATGCTTACGCGTTGTTTTCAGCTCTTCGTAAAAACGGTGTAAAGGGTGTTGTGTTACCTGCGCAAAGCTTAAAATCAGCTTTGTTAGATAATAAGGAAGAGAGCATTCCTGCTTTTACGGGGCTACGCCACGTAGTAGAGTTTTCTCACGATACTAATTACTTAGTATACTGTATAATTGACGAGAGCAGGCTTGAAGAAGTTAAAGCAATCGTTCGTAGCGTAACCGATGAAATTAAGCACAAAGTTGGCATAATGTACGCAATGCCGCTCGCTTTTGTGGAGGGGCTTGAATAAATTAATATGAACACACTTTTATGCCTAGCGATCGCAATGGCTATCGGCTTGGCTCTTACAAGACTTGCAAGGCTTGTAGGCATGCCCAACGTTACTGCCTATCTCGTTGCGGGATTGGCAATGCGTTATTTAATGGAACTAATTTCTTCAACTCAGTTTGAGCATTTAGAAATAGTTACCAACGTAGCATTAGGATTTATTGCCTTTTCGATCGGTTCATCATTTAAACTCAAACACGTCAAGCACATTGGCAAAAGCGTAATAGTTATAACATTTGCGCAAGCTCTTGTAACCGTTTTGTTGGTTGACGCTTCACTCGTCGGTCTTTATTTTTTAAATGCAATAAATTTACCCGCAGCTTTATGTCTTGGCGCAATAGCAACGGCTACTGCACCTGCCGCAACTTTAATGGTAGTAAGGCAATATAAGGCGAGGGGAATAGTTACCGATACACTTTTACCCGTTGTAGCGTTTGATGATGCAATAGGCCTTGTAATATTTGCAATATCACTCGCTGTAGCAAAAGCGCTAAACAATCCTGATGCAACGCTAACTACAACAGACGTTTTGCTCCTTCCCTGACTCGAAATAATTTTATCGCTTGCCATTGGCGGCGTAATAGGAACCATTTTAGCGTACGTTGCTAAAGTATTTAAATCGCGCGCAAATAGAATTTCGTTATGCGTAACGGCGGTTTTTGCAGGCGTTGGTCTTTGCTCGGTTTTTAACGGATTTGAACTTTCAGATCTTTTAACTTGCATGGCTATAGGCGTTATGTACGTTAACCTTAATAAAGAAAGCTCATCCGTTATGGATATTATGGATAGATGGACTGCTCCGCTCTTTATGCTCTTTTTTATCATTTCGGGTGCAGAACTAGATCTTTCTGTAATTCCTTCTGTAGGAATAATCGGTATAGTATATCTGATTTTCCGTTCAATCGGTAAGTACAGCGGAGCTGCTTTAGGAGCAAAGCTTGTTAATTCAGATAAAAACGTTCGCCGTTATCTCGGTTTAACATTGCTTCCGCAAGCGGGCGTAGCAATCGGTATGGCTCAAAAGGTTGCAAACACAGCAGAGCTTTCAGACCTTTCTAACGTGGTAGTAACCGTTACTCTTTGCGCAACACTCGTTTACGAACTAATGGGACCTTTAATTACTAAATGGGCGCTAGAAAAAGCTGGCGAAATTAAAAAAGAACCAAAAGCAAAAAAAGAAAAAGCAATTGCATAGAAAAAAACCTTTCGGAAAAACCGAAAGGTTTTTTTAATATAAAAGTGCCGATAATCAACCTATAGGCGAACATTTTTCGTTTTTAAAGCATGATTTTCTTACTTTTTTAAAGCCTATACTTTCCGCTTTATTTGCAACAATACCAACCTCAGTTTGATCAACGGTATTATTTTGCATTACTTTAAGAGGGTGCGATTGGGTTTGATAGCGATAATCGGTACCGTCTTTTATGATTTTTTGCTTAATAACCTCGTGCGAGGGCATTTTTGTTATAGGCTTAGTAAATTGAGCGTTATACTTAAAAAAGCGGTCGTCTGTATCAAGTAAATTAACGCTTTTATAGTCGTTCATCTTGCCGGTAAATTGAACGGTTGTTGCTAATATTTCGCGTACGTAGTCGATATTTTCGTGCAACGATAACGGTTCGGGAAATTGCGGGTTGCAAATAACTTCATCATAATCTTTTTTACAATACTTTTTAAGCATTTTTCGAGCATCGGCAAGGTGTGAAAGTTCAATCTCGTAAAAACGCGCCCAAATATCCTTAATTCTGTTGTCGCTTTCTGTCATATAGTTAGACCAATATAAATAGCATTCGCAATATTCATGCCATAACGCACATTCAAAAGGATTGCTGTTTGCGTCTATTAACGAGCCGTATTGGGTAACGTGCTCTTCTTCAACCAAACAAATTTCTTCGTACAGTCTTCTTCCTTCGGCGTTAGGGTAGTAAGCAGCAACGTTCATGTAGTAGTTCATGGTTTGTTGTTCTGCCGCAGTAATAATCATAGTACTTAAAATCGTTCGCGTGTCTTCTTTAATATTTTTAATACTGTTTTTTACGTTGTCGAGCGGATGTCTGTGATGAGCAACGGTTGGGCGAGCAGGCATAATTTCGGTATATTTTCCTACTAAGTTTTCCGCTTTAATTTTACTGTCGTTAAATAGAAGATTAGAATAACGGTAAAGATGGTCAAAGTCTTCAAGTAGGGCAAAGTCAAGAGCCTTTTTAACGTAAAAATTACACTCTTTTCTTGCAAGCTCTGCGGTTAGATCAACAGCTAACTGTTCATAGCTGATAGTAGTTTCTAAAATTGTTTCATCAAGCGGTTTAAGCTGTGCCAAAAGCTGTTGCTGTTGTTTTTCGCTAAAGCGGGTAAGAGCGAGCCCTCTTCTTACGGCCATATCGTCAGTTTTGCGTTGAGCTTGGTGTGAGTGCCAGTTTGCCTCGTATTCTGCTCCGCACGCCAAAATAATTCGCGTTTTCGTGTATGGGTCAACGGTGTTTTTATCGTAAGGGGTTAAATATAGCTCTTGTAAGCTTAAAAGCTGGTCTTCTGTATTTTTTGCTTTTTCTTTAAATGGGTTCATAAATTTTACCTCCTAGGTTGATTTTTGCCATTTTTTTATTTTTTATACAAGGAGATAAAATATTAAAAAGTTAGTCTATAACGCGATTAACGGCTAATTTAATAAAATAAGGAAATAAAAAAGGCGAATGAATACCATTCGCCTTAAGCTAACTAAACTATTAGTCTTTTTTAAATAATTTTTGAACGATCTTACTGATTTCAACGAAGGGAATAACCGCAATTGCAAGCCCGAAGCAAACTGCAAAGTGGGTAATTTTGAGATTGGTTGCAAAGCCGAACATCTCGTTAACACCGGGAATAAGCACAACGCCAAAGGTAAGTATCATAGATAAAATAAATGCGCCTATAAGCCATTTATTTTGAGTTTTAACGGTTAATATTGAGTGGTTAATAGAGCGAGCGTTTATTGAATGGAAGCTTTCTGTAAGCGATAAGGTTAAGAATGCCATTGTCATGCCCATGGTGCTTTCACCTGAAAAGCTCCATTGCCATACGCCTTCGTTTTCCATGCAATTTCCAATGAGGTAAGCAAGCAAAGTAGTGATGCCGATAAATGCGCCTTGAATAATCAAATTTGCGCCCAATCCACCGGCAAAAATGCTTTCGTTAGGCTTGCGAGGTTTACGGTTCATAAGGTCTTTTTCCCCCTCTTCCATACCGAGTGCAAGGGCGGGGAAAGTATCTGTGATTAAGTTAATCCAAAGCAGGTGCATTGGTTTTAAAAGGGTAAAACCGAGCATGGTAGCGCCAAATACCGCAACAACTTCTGCTAAATTACTCGAAAGTAAAAATTGAATAGCCTTACGTATATTTTCGTAAATTCTTCTACCTTCTTCAACTGCCGAAACTATGGTTGCAAAGTTGTCATCCTGTAAAACCATATCTGCAGCGCTCTTGGTAACGTCTGTTCCCGTAATACCCATACCGATGCCAATATCCGCACTTTTAATACTCGGAGCATCGTTTACGCCGTCGCCAGTCATGGCTGTAATGTAATTTTTGCTCTTGCATGCATCAACTATTCTTACTTTGTGTTCGGGCTGAACTCTAGCAAAAACAGAGATGTTTTCAATTTTTGAAGCAAATTCTTCATCGCTTATCATATCAAGCTCTGTGCCGGTAATTGCTTGCGAATCATCGGTGATTATGCCCAA
Source organism: Clostridia bacterium (assembly GCA_017456665.1). GTDB lineage: Bacteria > Bacillota > Clostridia > Christensenellales > Borkfalkiaceae > HGM11416. The sequence continues at coordinate 6,639 of JAFTIY010000021.1, forward strand.
TTCTTTTGCTATTGCAATAGCTGTATCTTTATGGTCACCGGTAATCATTATGGGGCGAATTCCTGCGTTTTTACATTCGTTTATTGCGAGTTTAACTTCAGGTCTAACTGGGTCGATCATTCCGCAAAGGCCAACGAAAATAAGCTGATTTTCAATATCTTCAGGATTATTAAAGGTGGGAACTGTTGAGTATTCTTTCATACAAACGGCAAGAACGCGAAGAGCTTTGTGCGCCATACTTGCATTTGCAGTTAATATTTCTTGCATTTTACTCTCGTTAAGGGGTAAAATTTGCTTGCCATCGTAATATGCATTACATTTTTTAAGTATTTCGTCGGGTGCACCCTTGGTGTATTGAACGATATTTTTATCTGTTTGATGAAGGGTAGACATCATTTTGCGCATACTGTCAAAGGGTGATTCGCCAACTCTTGGTTGAAGTTTATCAAGCTCGTTTTTATTAAGTCCGATTGAGTATGCGTAATTTACTAAAGCCGCTTCGGTGGGCTCTCCCTTTGCTGTTTTACTTTCGTTATCTAAAATAGCGTCGCAACATTGGGCCATTGCGGTGGCAAGTAACTTTTCATCTGCTCCGTAATGCTCAACTACGGTCATTTTATTTTGAGTAAGAGTTCCGGTTTTATCAGAACAGATTATTTGCGTGCATCCGAGTGTTTCTACCGCCGTTAATCTCTTAACAACCGCTTTGTTTTTAGCCATTTTTGTCATTCCAATAGAAAGAACTATTGTAACTACTGTCGCGAGCCCTTCGGGGATTGCCGCAACAGCTAGCGAAACAGCTATAATAAAGCTATCGAGTATAGCTTCAAAGCCAAACGTCATATCGCTGAGAAGCTTAAATACAAATATAAATACGCTTATTCCTAAAACCAAAAAGCTTAAGGTTTTTGATAATGAGTTAAGTTTTTTCTGTAGGGGAGTAACTTCTTGCTTGGTTTGAGCTAAACGGTCTGCAATTTTACCCATCTCAGTTTGCATTCCGGTTGCAGTAACAACTGCTTTTGCTCTTCCGTAGACGGCAGTAGTTCCCATGTAAATCATGTTGGATCTATCGCCAACTAAAACGTCGGTTGTTAAAACTTCACTTTGTTTATTTGAAGGAACGCTTTCGCCTGTAAGAGCTGATTCTTCACATTTTAGTGAAGCGCATTCTAAAATGCGGCAATCAGCGGGAATAGAGTCGCCTGCTTCTATAATAACTATATCGCCAACGACTATATCTTCGTTTTTAATAGCAAGTAGGTTGCCGTTTCGTAAAACCTTGCAGGTTGACGCGGTCATTTGCTTTAACGCTTCAATAGCTTGTTCTGCCTTACCTTCTTGAATAACGCCGAGTATGGCGTTAAGTAAAACTACGCCAACAATGATGAAGAATTCGGCAAACGATTCTTCGCCGCCCGATGAGCGTTCTATGATTACCGTTACAAGGTTAATAGCAGCAGCTATCAATAAAACGATAATCATTGGGTTAACCAGCTGCATTAAAAACTTTTTAAAAATACTGTCTTTTTTTGCTTCAATAAGCTTGTTTTGCCCGTTTTGCTCAAGTCGTTTAGCAGCTTCTTCTTTAGTAAGACCATCGTGATTACTCTGCAATTGCTGCATAACTTCTTCAGTTGTTCGCAAATAATACTTATTATTTTCCATTCTTGAAACCTCAAAAATATATTTTTCAAATAATTTTAAACATAAGTTTAAACACACAAAACATTATATCTTTTTGTGTGTTTTTTGTCAATATTATGCTCTACCCAAAACTAAAAATATGTCCTAAATCGTTTGAAGATTTGTAATTTTTTGTATTTTTTTTAAAAAAAGGTATATGTCGAGTAAAATGATAGTAAAATTTATAATATGAAAAATTGTAAATTTATTGATTTGCATAGTGACGTTTTAACCTGCAATAAATCAAAAAATGAAGTTGTAACCGAAATAAAAAACAATAAAAAGATGGGCTATAAGTCGATTAACGCGATATTTAGGGATAAAATGTCGCTAGATAGTGCGGTTGCAATTGCAAATTATTATTGGGGATGCGGGGTAAAAAATATTGCCTTTGAGGACTGCTGCTACGAGGATTTTTTGTTAAAGGATGGCAGTGATAAGCATGCGGTAAAAGAAAATATGCGCTTGTTAGTATCAACGCTTAAAAAGTTTAATCCGCTATACTTATCGTTGGGGTGGAATTATGACAATTTATTTGCGGGCGGATGTTTACAAAATGGCCGTTTATCAACCTATGGACACACTTTTATTAAAATTTTAAACGATGAAGGTATCGCCGTAGATTGCGCTCATTTAAACGAAATAAGCTTTTATGAAGTGGTTGATTTAGCAGAAAAGGTATTGTGTTCTCATACCGCTATAAGTGACATTTTTCCACATAAACGCAATATTAGTTATCGCGCAATAAATAAATTAATACATAAAAAAGGAATAATTGGAATTACTGCCGTAGGTCATTTTTTAACGGGTATAAAAGGTAACAAAAAGAACTACGAAAGTGCGTTTTATGAACATATAGACGGTTTTTTGCAAAATTTTGGTGCAGAATGTCTTGCGATAGGAACAGATTTTTACGGCACTAACGCTCTTGCTTTTAACCGTGAAGATTATAACGAAGTTTATCAGCGAACTATATACAATTTGCAAAAGCTGGGGGTTGGAGAAAAAGACGCAAAAAAGATTACTTATGCCAATGCTGAAAATTTTTTCGGCGGTAAAATTTGAGTAATTTGTGATAAACTTACGAATTTTTTGCTAAAAACCAAAGCATAAAAAACATTTTGCCGATAAAAATTTGACAAAACGTTTGTCGAATATTATAATATAAAATATTCCAAATACGCGCGCTGTGCGTGCAGTAAGGTTAGATCCGTTAGAGAGGTATATTATGATAGATTACAAAGTTGCGTATGATAATTGGGTATCAAATCCGTTGTTAACGGCAGAAGGGCTTGCTGAATTGCGTTCTATTGCCGATGATGAAAAGGAAAAAGAATATCGTTTTGGTGCGGAACTTGCATTCGGTACTGCCGGTATGCGTGGTTTAATCGGTTATGGAACAAACATGATGAACGTTTATACCGTTAGAAGGGCAACCAAAGGTCTTGCAGATTATATAGTAAGCCTTGGCACTAAAGCTATGGTTCGCGGAGTTGTAATTTCTTACGATACTCGTAATTTTTCTCGCACCTTTGCTATGGCGGCTGCAGGCGTTTTAATTTATAACGGAATTCAGGTATATATTTATCCCGAACCAAGACCTGTTCCTATGCTCAGTTATGCCGTTCGCAAACTTAAAGCAGTGGCAGGAATTATGATTACGGCTAGCCACAATCCAAAGGAATATAACGGGTATAAGGTTTATGGTGAAGACGGGGCGCAAATGTCGCCCGAAGCAACTGCAGTAGTAGTTGAAAATATACAAAAAATTACCGATTATTTTGGCGTAAAAACGGTTGACGTAACTTCAGTATCTCAAATGAGTCAAATGAAGGAGATCAGTAAGCGTTTTGAAGCCGGTTACTATAAAACGGTACAAAAACTCGGCTTGTCTAAAAAAGCCGTAAAAGAAACCGGTAAGGATATTAAGATAGTTTATACCTCCTTACACGGAACCGGTTTAGTTCCCGTAACTACAATTTTAGGTAAAATGGGAATAGACGTAACGGTAGTTGAGGAACAAAAGGAATATAACGGTAATTATCCCACCGTAACAGTTCCTAATCCCGAA
>JAFTIY010000022.1 GCA_017456665.1 Clostridia bacterium
CTTGATAAAAACTTTTTGGTAGAATTGTTTAACGCCTCTTCGGCATCCACCTTTAAAAACCTTGCAAGGTTAACCACAGAAAATAAAAGATCTCCCACCTCACCGCTTATTTCGCTTGCGTTCATCGTAGCGCGCGCTGTGTTTACCTCGCCCATTTCTTCTTTGACCTTTTCGATAACCTGTTCAACCGATGAAAAATCAAAGTTATATTTACCGGCGCGTTTTTGCACCTTTTGAGCGCGCATAAGAGCGGGGAAGCTTTCAGGAACGCTTTTTAGATACTCGCTACCGTTTGCATACCCTTTTTCTTTGCTCTTATTCTTATCCCACACGTCAAGCGCCTCTTTTCCGCTTTTTGCCTTGTCGTTACCAAAAACGTGGGTGTGACGGAAGATAAGCTTTGAGCATATTCCGCTAATTACGTCGTTACGGCTGTACTCGTGATTTTCTTCGCCAAAAATGCAATGAAAGGCAACTTGTAAAAGCACGTCGCCAATCTCTTCGCAAATAGCGTCGGTATCACCCTTTACTATTGCATCGTAAAGCTCGTAACTTTCTTCAATGAGGTTTTGCTTAATGGTTAATCTCGTTTGCTCTCTATCCCAAGGGCATCCGTTTTCAACGCGAAGCGCCTCTACAATCGCAAATAAATCATCGGCGGCAAAGCGTTGTTTTTTAGTAAAATGCTCGCCGTAAACCACAACGGCTGTGCTGTAATCATAGTTAGAAAAATTATCAAGCTGATAAAGTTTAATCTTTTTACTGCTTCCTCCCGAATAAAGCACGGCGTCTACCTCGTCGCCAAGCGCATCGGTTAAACGAAGCTTCCATTCGCTTGCAATAAAAGCACTATCCACGTCGTAAATAACGAGCGGACGCACGCACGAAGGTGTAAAAAGTTCGGGCGAGTATGCCGAAATTGCCGTAAATCCGCCCCTGCACGTAGTGACTGAAAGCGCGTTTTCAGCACGAGAAACGCCCTCAATAACCTCTGCACCCTTAAACTTTTTTAAAATAATAGCACAAGAGTTATCGCTAAAAACGCTTCCGTCAACACAATAAGCCACCGAGCTGCTATTTTTTGCCGCGTCGATTACAGCCTTTGCAAGTTTTTTATTTAAACTATCAAAATTGCGCGAATTTTCAAAAATATAATCTAAAAATTCAACTTCAATCCCTTCATTTTTAAACAACTCTGCGCTTTTTGTAAGCGCAGTTCTGCATATAACCCTATCTGCATTTTTTATTGCTTTTAAGCCGCGCAAGGTTACGGTATCCGAGCCCGTTCCTAATCCCACGAGAGTAATTTTCATTTTTACGACCTTCGTTTTTTGATTTTTTACTGTAATAAATATACAGTAAATTTAAAGAAAGGGCAACAAAATAACAAGCAAAATCAGAAATTACTACCCCAAAAACGTTAAATTTTGACGTAGGAACTAATTTTAAATTGATATAAATTTTCACGGCAACCGCAATCGGCATTGAAAGTAGCGAAAAATACTGGCCGTTTGCTACAAGTAAAGCGGTTGAACTTGTTTGAAGCAAAGATAAAAGCAAAACGTTAAAAGATGCCGCGCGGATAAGATTTGTTAACAGTTGCCGATTTTCACTCGCCTTATACAAAAGCTTAACCGCAAACGGTGCAAAAATATAAACGGCGGCCGAAAAAATAAAGGCGACTGCAGCAACCAATATAAACATTTTCTTTTGCATTCCGCTTTCATTTGATCTACATAATTTTGGCAAAAAGCCACACACGAATGAATGCAAAAAATTCACAGGAAGTGTTATTACCGTTTCTACTCCGCCGGCATACAGCCCGTAAATCGCGGTGGCATTCTCCCCAAAAAAGTTCTTTAATCCGTTTATAACGATAAAACTATCCGAAAAGGTTGCAAGTGGCATGCACAGCGAGGTAAAACACAGCGGCAACGAAGCAAAAAACAGTTTACTTTTACTAATTTGTTCACCTTCGACCACTAAAGTTTTTTTTCGATTAAAATATAACGTTACCAAATAAAAGCAAGCCGTTCCCTCGCTAACCGTTACCGCAAGGCAAGCAAAAATAGCCCCTCTTATCGCAACTGCATTAAATGCCCATATTAGCACAAGTGCAACAGCTACCTTAACAACCTGCTCGACAATTTGCGAAATGGCTGTAGGCTTATAATCGCTATACCCTTGAAAATAGCCTCTAAAGCAACAAATTACAGAAGTGAATATAAGCGCAGGGCTTATCGCTTTATACAAAGCTCCGCCAAGCTCGTTACCTTGCGCTCGCGCAATTACTTCGCCCAAAATAAACAATATGCTAAATAGCAAAATGCCAAGCGGAATAAACAACTGAAGTGACTTTTTTAGCACGCATTCGGCGTTATATCCGCTAGAAATTAATTTAGTTATACAAGCAGTTGCATATCCGCCGCTCAACGTTATACATAATGCAAACAGCGGAAACACCATTTGGTATAGCCCCATTCCGTCGCTTTTTAGCAGATTAAAAAGGGGCACTTTATACAAAGCACCCACTATTTTAATAATTAAAGTTGTTACCGTTAGAAAAAAAGTTCCCGAAGCAACCCCCAGCTTATTTTCAACTCCCTTAAGCACTCGCATATGTAAGCCCACCGCCGTGGGCAAAGCTATTAAGCATAAAAGCCTTTTTGCTTTAGTTGCATCTTTCCATACATGCAACCAAAAGTTCCGAAGCAAACTTGAGCATGCAAAGATGCCCGTCGTTTAGCGTTTTATCGCGTTCAGTACTAATAAGCGCAATAAAACCGATTTCAGCACATTCTTCAACTACGCTAGTAAGAGCAAGCGAATGGTATTCAAAGGTACAACTTTTTACTATTTCGTAAAGCTTTCCACCGTCGCTTGAATTGATAAGCGTAGGTGCTTGCTCGCGTATAACGCGAGAAAATTCTGCCGTTAGATTTTTGCCCACCATCTCGCCAAGTGCTTGACCAGATACCGCAACTACTCGTTCACAAGTTCCCATTATGCAAATATGACCGGTTAACCCGGCAATTTTATTTGCCAACTTAACCAAATAATTCTTGTTTAAAAGTAGCGGTGCATACCTTTTTATAACAAGCTTATCGCGCTCAACGTAAAGCTCAACAAGGCGAGAACCATCTAATTTTAACACCCTTCTCATTTCTTTTGGTATTACTATTCTACCAACTTCGTCTATTCTTATAAGTCCACAGTCTTTCATAATAACTCCTCTGCAAATATTATGAGCAGCTTTTGAGCAATTATTTACAAAAAAAGGCTACACACTACAAAAAAAGGCTTTGCTTGCTTAAAAATATGCAAATAAAGCGGAATAGTATTAAAAAGTGGGGCTATAAGTCGATTATCGAGTAGTTAAAAATATTTTTTATAAAAAAGGCTATGCTTGCTTAAAAATATATAATTAAAAACGTTACAGTATTAAAAAGTGGGGCTATAAGTCGATTATCGAGCAGTTAAAAATATCCCGCCTTAAAAAGCAAGGCGGGAAAAATAAGCGTTTAACAATCTTCGTGTTTAATTTGTTCAGCAAGCGCAACCGCGTTATTTACGCAAAAACCACTTACCCCTACGTTAAAATATTCTGTCATTTGACTACTGTAATTTACCTTTGCGTAAGTGTAAACTTCGCATTTTTCAGCGCACATTTTTGCCGCCTTTACAGCATAATTAGATCCCTTTCCGTTGTCGTTATACAAGCAAACCGCATCTGCTTTTGCCTCTACAGCACACCTTAAAAAAAGTTCAAACTGTTCAAGCGAAAAGGTTGCAGTATCAACGGCAAGCCAAAGCTTTAACGCTTTTCCGCACGTTTTTTTAAGCCGTTTAAGCTCGCGCGTGAGCAACCGCCTTTTATTTTCGCAAACACAACTAAGCGGAGTAAAAATCATAACGCTTTTTGCTTTTGCCCATTTTGCCTGCCTAATTTCCCATCTTTTTGCAAGCGCACTAACCTCACCCGTATTGTACCCAATTACGGAGCATACGTTGCCGCTGTTTTTTACTGCTCTTTTTACACTATTTAGCTTTGAAGAAAGCACCATAACGCTGTTAAAAAAGTAAACGGAGCAATCATCCATTCGCGATTTAATTTGAGCGCTAGTTAAAGTTGGATTTGCTAAATCGTAATTTATGCGGCTTAAAAATCTAGTTATTTTATATTCAATATATTCGCCTGCACTCGCGTTGTTTGCGACTGATTTAGCAGTTGTTATCTTTTCTTCTTTAGTTACCTCGTTACCAACTGCCTTTTTTAAATCTTTAGGCTGCGATTTAACCTCTCCATTTGGCTTATTCTCTTGTTCGGTCTGCTTTTTATTGCATTTTTTTTGCGGTTTTTCTATATTAATTTCTTCTTTTTCATCGTATATTAAATACTTTTCTACACCTAATCCTTCTGCACTGCAATCATCTAAAAGGTCTTCGTTTTCTTCCTCAAGTTCTTTTGCAAGCTCAAAGTTTATTTCGCTTAACGTTTTTGCAAAATCTTCCATTTCGCTTTCTCTCGAAAACGTGTCGTTTTGTTCAACGCCCTCTTTTTTTTCACTTAAAAGTGAGCCTATAGTTTCATTAACGCTCTTTTCGTTATTATCATTCATAAAAAACAACCTCCTTAAAAAGATAAACAAAAACTACAAAACAGTGCAAAAAATTACAAACTTTTACCATTTATTCATTCATCTATATTATACAATATATTCAAGAAAAATTAATCATAAGGAAAAATTATGCCAAATCCGTTTATTGCCATTTTACTGCTTATTGCAATTTTTTGTATTTTGATGGTTATTTCTTTTACGTTAAGCATTGCTTATTCATCCAAAGCAAAGGCCAAAAAAGAACAGAATGAAAAAGCCGGAAGTAGCGAGCAAGAGCAACCCCAAAACAAAATTTATTACATAGAAAAATATCGCAGCAGTCCAAAAAAGCGCAAAAGAAGAACTCCTTCAATCGCGCTAAAAGGAACGGTTGTTACACCCGAGGAATTTTTAAAGAGAAAGGACTAATCGGTAATTCTTTCGATATTGCTTTCATCTCCCCAAAGTCTTTCAAGGTGGTAAAATAATCTGCTTTCATCGTTAAAAATATGAACGATGCAATCGCCGTAATCTAATACCGCCCATCTACCTTCGCTTTCGCCCTCGCGGCGCTTAGCCTCAACGCCAAGCTTGCTCATCCCCTCATCTACGTACTCACAAAGAGCCCTTACTTGAGTTGTTGAGCTACCTCCCGCAATTATAAAATAATCGGCAAGCACCGTTTTTTGGGCAACGTTAATCTTAACGATATCGCGAGCCTTTTTAGCAAGTAAAATGTTACATATTTCTTGTGTAAGTAATTTTGAATCCATAATTCACCTATATTTTTTACATTTTTCCGTTGTAATATTCATTGGCTTGACGTGTAAGGTCAAACACCTGATTTTCATTTTTTAAAATAAAATAGTAAAGCCGCTTTATACAAAATCTAAACCCGCTTTCAAAATCGGCGTTAATCTTATCGCGTAGCGATTGAACCTCATCATAAGTGCGGTTTGGCTCTAATAAATCGGCAACGCATACGATTTTTTCTAACAAACTCATTTCGGGCCGCCCCGTAGTATGATACCTAATGGCGTTTAAAACGTCTTCATCGGTAACGTTTAAAATCTCTTTTGCAATATATGCACCCAAGTACTGATGAACAACCTGCTTAGGAACGTTTTTTTCAATAACGCAATTTGGATAATCTTCTGCGTTTAAATATTTTGCCACGTCGTGCAAAAGAGCGGCAACGCGTGCGCTTTCTTCGTTTACGCCAAGCCGTTTAGCATAAGCTATAGAGTAAGCAATTACCCCTGCGGTATGAACAAGGCGCGCGGGTTTTGATACGCTGATTAAATATTTATACATATCATCACCCTGATAAAGGCCCTTTTCACGCAAGTAATCCAATACCGATTGCGGAATATATTTATCACTGCAAACGTTTAATTTTAAAAGTTCTCTAACGTAAGTGCTTGATATACCGCCGTTAAAATCAAAGGTTATTATATTACTGCCAAATTTCTCTTTAAAGGAGTTAAGCGCGGGGAGCAATGGGTAATTTGACCTACCTGCAACTACTATAGTGCAGTTTTTTGCAATATAATCCGGATTTTTCCACTTGTCAAAGCCGGCAAGTGAATCTGCACCCATTAAAAAAAACAAATCACAGTTTTGCTTAATGCTTTTAATATACTCAACCGTTTTATAAGTGTAGCTTTTGCCCTCTTGCAAAATTTCGTAATCACAAACGCTAACCATTGGATTATTTGCAAACGCCAATCGCAAGGCCTCAAGTCTATGCTTACCGCTTGCACCAACCTTACTTTTAAACGGAGATAAATGCGTGGGCACTATTATTACCTCATCGAGATTTGCAACCTTAACAAATTGATTGCAAATTGCAACGTGGTCGTTGTGTACAGGATCAAAAGATCCGCCGAATATTCCTATCCTCATACTATTATTGTAACACATTTTAGCTGTATTTTGCAACCTTTAAAAGCCGTTTATAAGGATATAATCGTTATCGTGAAAAAATTTTCTTTACCTGTTTTTACAGACGCATTTTTAATTTCTGCAATTTCATTTTTTATTTTTGTAATCTTATTAACACCTCTTAACGTGAGCGCGTTGATAAAATTTTTAATTGCGTTTTTAATTTCACTAGGCGTAAGCTTTTTAATTATAACCGTTAAGGTTAAAAAGCAAAACGCACTGTTTTTAAAAACAGAAGACGACCGCATTTATAAAAAATTAATGCACACGCTCGAAATAATGCCCGATAACGAAGCTATAGACCTACTTATTAAAGTTTTTAACAAGTTTAATACGCCAATTACAAAAGGTAAAAAAAGCCTAAAAGGAAATAATTTTATTTGTTTTTTTAACTTCGATTACAGCACCTCGCGGCAAACACTTGCTTCCTTTTTAAAAAAAGCTTACAAAAAAAATATAATAATTTTTTGCAACAAACTAAGCGATGAGTGTAATGAGCTAACTACTATTTATCCTAAAAAAATATGTGTAATTAACGGGAAACGGCTTTTTTTGATTTTAAAAGAAAAGGATCTTTTACCCGAGGAGTTAATGAAAGAAAATCAAGGAATAAAATTAAAACAAAAAATTCTAAACGCTTTAAATAAACTATTAACAAAAAAAAGAGCAAGAAATTTAACCTTACTAGGCCTTTCGTTGCTCGCTTTTTCTTATTTTACTTTTTATCCGCGTTACTACCGAATTTACTCATTAATTTTACTAATTTTTGCATTAATTTGCCTAATTTTTGGCAAAAAAGAGCAAAATTCAGATAGTTTTAAGGATATTATCGATGATTAAAACTTAATATGCACGATATCTTTTTTATGACTTCTACGATAAAACACGATTTTTTTGCCCTTAACCTCAACGATTTGAGCGTTTAAAAGTTGTTCTAGATTTAACGCGATATCGCGAGGATCTTCATCGCTGTTATTTAAAACGCTAACTTTAATCAACTCGCGAGCTTCAAGTGCCTGCGAAAGCGTTTCAACCAAATTATCGCTTATACCGCCTTTACCAACCTGCGTAACCGGCTGAATTGTTTGAGCCATCGAGCGCAAATTGCTTCTTTCTTTTGAAGTAAACATATTTTTTCTCCTATATTCTGTTATTCCACAAATTCAAATTCTATTTCGCCTATCACTACGGTGTCGCCCTCTTTTGCTCCGCGCTTTCTTAAAGCTGTAATAACTCCCTTATCGCGCAAGGTTTTTTGAAAATAAGCAAGAGAATCGGCGTCGTTTAAAACTACGTTACGCTCGAGCATATCAACAAGCGGACCGATAACCACGAAAGAACCGTCGTCATCGCGAACAATTTCAAAGTCGTTTTCATCCTTTTTCTCGTAAGCAAACGTCTCAAACTGCATCGGTTCAAGTGGTGGCAACGTTGCTAAATGGTTGCTTACCTCGTTAAGCAGCTGCTCAACGCCATCACCGGTAATTGCCGAAAGGGTAATAATCTTATATTTTTTACCGTATTTTTTCTTAAACGCCTTAACGTTCTCTTCAGCACCGTAAATATCAGTTTTATTGAGCGCAACAATTTGATAAAGACCTGCAAGCTTTTCGCTATACGTTTTAAGCTCCTCGTTTATCTTTTTAAAATCCTCTATAGGATCGCGCCCCTCAACGCCCGAAGCATCTACCACGTGCACGAGCATTCTCGTTCTTTCGATATGGCGCAAAAATTCGTGACCAAGCCCCGCGCCTTCTGCAGCGCCTTCGATAAGGCCGGGAATATCGGCAACCACGTATTCCTGCTCGTTATGCCTAACAACCCCTAAATTTGGAGAAAGGGTTGTAAAATGATAGTTTGCAATTTTTGGCTTTGCACCCGAAATTTTTGATAAAACAGTTGACTTACCAACGTTGGGAAATCCAACCAATCCAACGTCTGCAATAACCTTAAGCTCTAAAACTATTCTCTTGATTTCGGTTTTTTCGCCCTTTTGCGAAAAATGGGGAGCATGGCGACGGCTTGTACAGAATTTTTTATTACCTTTGCCGCCCTTGCCTCCTTCTAAAACGACCACGCGCTGACCGTCGTAAAATATATCGCAAATAATGCGATCGGTTTCTTTATCTTTAACGATAGTACCTAAAGGCAGGCGTATTTCTATATCTTCACCGCACTTACCTGTACAGTTTTTCGTATCGCCCTTACCGCCGTCTTCGGCAAAAAACTTGTGTTTAAACTGAAAATCCAAAAGGCTTATTTTATGCCTATCGCCAATTAAAACCACGTTGCCGCCGTTTCCACCGTCACCGCCATCAGGGCCACCGTACGCAACCCCTTTATAGCGAATAAACGAGGTAGCGCCATCGCCACCGTCGCCGGCTTTTATTAATATACTCTCTTTATCTACGAACATAAAAAGCTCCTTAATCGGCACAAATCTTACCGCCGATTTTTTCTAACTTGCGTTTATTTTTAATTATACGCACAACAAAGCTATGCTGTTTTTATTGTTAAAAGTGCCGTTAATCGACCTATAGGCCGTTATTTTTCAAATAATACTCACAATAGCGGTTTATTTCACAACTATCGCATTTTGGGTTTCTTGCAGTGCAAACCTCCCTTCCGTAAAAGATAATATAATGATGGCTTTCAGACCAATTTTGCTTTGGAATTATTTGCTTTAACTGCTCTTCGGTTTTTTGTGGAGTGCCGGCGTTTGCCAAGCCTATGCGGTTAGAAACTCTAAAAACGTGCGTATCAACGGCTATTGCGTCCTTTTTAAAGGCTACCGAGCTTACTACGTTTGCGGTTTTTTGCCCAACCCCCGCAAGAGATTTTAGGCTGTTAAAATCGCTTGGCACTTCGCCGTTAAACTTTTGTATTATGTCGTTACACGCACTTATTATATGCCTTGCCTTACTTTTATAAAGCCCGCATGAAAAAATATATTTTTGTAATTTTTCTTCACCGAGCTCAAGTATTTTTTGTGGAGTATTATACTCTTTAAACAAAACGGCAGTTACCTTATTAACCCGTTCATCCGTGCATTGAGCAGACAAAATTACCGCGATTA
>JAFTIY010000023.1 GCA_017456665.1 Clostridia bacterium
AAACCTACCCGCCGTCATATAAACCGCACCGCCATTTTGAGCCGAACAGTTTAAAATCGTTCCACCCGAAAGGGTTACAACGCCGTTAGGATCGTCCATATAAACAGCACCGCCGTTTGCTTTAGCGTAATTATATATTGAGGTATCAGCCGTGTTAACGTTACTCAACGTACCGCCCGTCATTGTAAACGAGCAAGGCTCTGTTCCGCCTGCCGCCATGATGAACTGCCCTTGAATATCGCCACCGCTGATCATTGCCTTTGCATAGCCTAAATTTCCGTTTGTGTTCAAGGTGTTTCCGCCACCTATAGAACCCGTTCTAATAGTTCCGCCGTTGATGGTTACGTCTGCCGCCCCGCCATCACCTAAAGAACCGCCCGTACCACCGCCTAGCGAGTCGGCGTTAAGAGTGCCGTTTTCAACTATAAGAGTTGCATCGCCGCCGTTACCAACGCCGTTTCCCGTACCGCCACCTATCGTGCCCGTACAGTTGAGAGTTCCGTTTGTTACCGTAACGGTTGCATCACCGCCGTTGCCTGAATCTCCGCCCGTACCGCCACCGATACCGCCTGCGCTAAGAGTTCCGTTTGTTACCGTAATGTTTGCATTACCGCCAACACCTGTGCCACTTCCAACTCCGCCACCTATCGTGCCGGTATAGTTAAGAGTTCCGCCGTTTACGGTAATAGTTGCCGCTCCGCCCGTACCTTCAGTTCCGCTTGCTTGACCGCCACCTATCGTACCCGAGCAGTTAAGAGTTCCGCTATTTACCGTAACGGTTGCGCTTCCGCCCGAACCCGACTGACTTAAACCGCCGCCGATACCCTTGATTATGGTAACGTTAGCATCGCCACTTACGATAACCGTTGCCGATCCGCCCGTACCGACCTTGCTGTTTCCTCCGCCGATAGAGTTAGAAATAACCGTTCCGCCTGATATTTTAACAGTTTCTGTACCGCCCGCAGCTGCAGAGCTGTTACCGCCGCCAATACCGTTACCGAAAGTGCCATACGCCTCAACGTACCCCCCCTCGATAACGACCTCGCCGCCTGTGCCCGGCTTCTGGAATGAGCTGCCTCCGCCTATTGCAACACCGCCTACCGTTTGCCCGCCGCTAACGATGTTAGCGTGGTTTTTAGCGTAAACTTTGCCGCCCGTAATAGTTACGTAGCCTATTCCTCCTGCTTCCTGCCAACCGATACCGCCGCCTATTGCCGCGCCCGTACCGTTACAGTGAGCTACAATTTCGCCGCCAGTAATAGTTACTTGACCGTAGCCGTTACCGCCTGCACCTATTGCAGTACAGTTATCCCCTAAAGTTGTTAAAACCTGCAGTTTTCCGCCTGCGATCGTTAAATTTTCCACGTATGATTGACCGTCTGTTCCGCCGATTGCGGCATACCAGTGGTTGTAATTTGTGTTTTTCGCCACGAATGCGTCTATTTCTTCAGGGGCAACCTTAACGGGCATATAAAGCGAGCCGCCGTCGGTTGCGCCGTCTCCGTTAATATCGGTAATTTTTAACGAAGAGAGTATTCCGCTTTGTTTGACAGACGTATCTCCTGCGTTGTAATAAGTAATATTTCTTACAATATTTTCGCCTTTAAGGCGCAAAATAACGTTTTTTGCATTACCTATGGTCGCCGGAATCTCTATACTTCCCCCCGAAGGATAACTCGAACCGCTAGCTCCCGGCGATTGGTCGAATTTAACAGCAGGAACGCCCATATTAAGCTCTTGCAAAGTTACGTCAAACGGAGTGTTGGGATAATTGCCAGTAAAAGAAATTCCGTTTTTGGTATAGTTAGCATTATCGCTTTGCATTATAACGTAAACGTTATCTGCCGAGTGCGCGCCCGTAATACTAGTGCCGTCGGGTGCTTTTCCGCTTATAGAAGAGCCGATAGTAACTGCCGCCAAGCTTAAATCAAAAGTTATAATATTTTTAATAGGGCCAACCGGCTCGCTAACCGTACCGCATGCCGAAACTCTTATATATCCGTTTTTATCGTTAGAGGTAATATCGTAAAATTTTTGAGTTGCGCCATCAATATCTCTAAACGTGCCGTTTGCACTATCGCTTATTTGCCATTGATAGGAGGGAGAATCATCCCCTACGGGAATGGCAACGAGGCGAGATCCGTTATTTAAAACGGAAACGCTTTCGGGTGCGCCGTAAGCCGAAAAAATAAGCAAGCACAAAATGGCTGTAACGAGCAAAGCGCACAGCGGGAGAATATATTTAATTTTTTTTGCAAAACCGTTCATATAAACTCCTTTATACTTACAAACCTTTTTACGTTAGCAAATTTATATTAGCAAAGCAACGGCCAACCTTAAATTAGCTCGCGTACGCATAGGTAGCGCATACCTTCGCGCGTGCGCATAGGTTGCGTGCGCGCGCGTAAATTATTAGCGCTAAAGTGCCGTTAACGAACTTATAGCGCAATATTTTTAATAATCGTACTCAATGGCTTCAATAGTTCCGCAGGTTGCGGTAAAGTTAGTTGAGCCATCGTAATTAGCGGTTATAATAAACCTATACGTGCGTGAGTAATATTTTTCAAAATCGTTTGTAAAACTGCCGTGTGTTGCGGGGGCAACGGGTGTTTGCACCCCCTCCATACCTTCGCGCGTGTTATCGGGTATAAGCCCTAGCGGAAAGGTTATTAGCACTTCGCCTGCTAAATTTTCAGTCCAAACGGTTAACTCTACGTATTCAAGCGTTTTGGTAATTCTTTTATAAAGCAAAGGTTGTGTAGATTTTACAGTAAATGATGCAGATAAGGTTTTTTCGTATCCGCTATCGCCCAAAACGGTAACGTTGTACGAGCCACCGTCTACCAAATTGCTTATCGTTATGGTTACAGAGCCGTTTTGCACGGCGCTTATAGTTCCCTCTAGCTGAGAAAGAGTTGCCCCAGCCGTACCCGATAAAGATAGGGTAAATTTTATTTCGTTAGTAGAAAAACGCAATGAATCGGGGTGATTTTTTAAAACAAACTGCACCTCGTTCGTGCCGGGGTTTAACGAATAACTTGCACCCTCTTCGGTTAGCAAATCGCTTTCAAAATAAAATTCGGGGGATTTTACGTTTGCTTGCTTAACGTAACTGTAAACGTATTTAGCAACAACCCCTCCCACCGATAAAATAACCGCAACAAACACAAGAAGAACTATAAGTGTGCCTTTATTAAGTTGTTTTTTCACTTACAATTCCTCCGTTTTTTATTTTTAAAAAATCAACCGTTGTTTGTGCCATCTACTTATTAAAAAGGGAGTTAATCGCGTTATAGGTGACCTTTTTAGCTTTTAATGGCTTAAAAATTGCACGGCTGGTTAACTTTAATCTATTTGTTCAACCGTTACCGTTAAATTAACCAAATCTATTTTATTGGCGTGCTCGGGCGAGGTTAAATAATCGTAGTTAGGATCGCCGGGTGCAACCGACCAATCAACCACGAGCGCAAGCAGATGAGTTTGAGCGGGGCTTAACTGCCCGTTAAACTCTTCAAGCTCGTTAGTGCTTGTGTTTACCTTAAACACCGTGAATTTGATTGGCAAATTATTAGTGGTATTAATGGCAGAAATTGAATAATTTACAGCCACTTCACTTTTATTTTGCACCGTAAATTCAAGCCTAATTTGTTGTTTTGGCTGAACTGTAACGAATATTTGCTCGCTATAAGATTGCTTAAAGCCATCGCCCACTTCAAAGCTTGCAACGCGCGCGCCGTCTGCGTTGTTTGCGGTAGAAAAATAACGGCCGTATAAATCGCTAGAAAACTGCATGCTTATAAGCAGTAAAATAAACAAAACTAAGCTTACGTAAAGAAATATAGGCCTTTTGGTTTTATTTAATTTTGCCATATAATCTCCTTATTCTAGTTTAGTTTTTTAGCGTTAATCGCGTTATAGGCTAGTTTTTAGTATTTTATTCGTTTTTATTATTATCTTTAAGTTTTTGAATTTCTTGCCTGATGAGGGCAAGTTGTTCTTCTTTATCGTTTTTAAGCTCGCTATCTTCTTGGCGATACGATTTAATAAGCAAATAGCCTGCAATAGCCAAAACCAACAAAGTACCTATGGGCGACTTAATCCACTTTACCACCGAGCCTATATTGCTTGCGTGAGCTATAACCCTGCCCTTAATGCGCGAAATATCCATAGGCTCATCCGGCGAATCGTTTGCCGTGCCTTGGGTAACCACCGTATTGCCATCGATAGATAAAATTTGATGCACAACCAAAATGCCGTTTTGCTGAAAAACTACTATTTGGTTAACGGCGTAGCTATCTTGCTTTTGAACGATAATAAGATCGCCCGTGCTAATAACCGGCTCCATACTGCCAGACATAACCACCCCAACGCCAATACCAAAGGGCATGGGAAGTACGTCGCCAGTTAGGCTTTTTGCATTCCAGTTATAAACGCCAAACCCAAACACTACGCTGATAATAACTATTAAAATAATACGGACTACTCCGCCTTTTTTACACCTTTTAACTTTCATATGTATTGGTTTTTGCTTAAGTAGCAAAAGCGTGTGTTTACCACTTTTGTTCGCGCTTGTTCATAATCCACGCTATATAAAACACTATAATAGCCGAGTTAATCATTAAAAGGATAAGCCAAAGCCAACGAATAGTACCGCCGTATTCTTCAGTTCCTTCAACCTCTATTTTATTACCGCCCTGCGCGGTAGGATCGATATGTTCTTCGGCGTAAGTATTAATTTTTAAGGTTAGGTTAACACCCTTTTGAGCAGAAAGATCGCCGTATAAGGTATCTAACTCGTCGTTACCGCCCTCAAACTCCCAATAAAGCTCTAGAGTAAAGGTTTGGTAAGAATTTGCACCCAAAAGCCCGGGATGCTGGGCAATGGCAGCCTTTTGCACTTGAACGTATTCTGCCTCGCTACCGATAAGGTAAAGCCCCTTATCGTCGTAAAGGCGAACTTTTAAGGGGAAGTTATAATCTTTTTGGCTAACACCGCCAATAGACAAAACAAAATCGATATCGGCCTCGTAAACTACTGCCATGTTACCGTTGTTTTGCATTGTAAACTGATAGGTTGTTTTAACGCCGGGGGCTATTAGCTTTGTTCCGTCTTGCGAAACAACGGTGGGAGCGCCTCCGTTTTCGCCATAGCTTGATTTAAAAATATCAACGTTTTTGCCTGCCTCCCAAACACCAGACTCATCTTCAAAGCTAACCGATGGATTTTTGCCAACTATAAACAAAATATCCGTGCCCTCTGGCAACGAATTACCAACGCGAAGAGCAATTATGCCAAGCGTCATTATTAAAAGTATAAACACTATGTTAACCATTAGCATAATCCATACCCATTGCCTGCGCGGGCTTGAATTATTGCTACGGTTATCGTTGTTATACGTAGGCATAATTTACCTTTCTCCTTATAAGTTGATTTTTGTTAAATGGTTGGTTGCGCTTAAAATAACTACAAAAAAAGCGCCCGTATAGTTTTTATTTTAAAAATACCTTTGATTATTAAGGTGCTTTTAAAATAAAAACCGCTAAAAATTTTACCCCCTGCCCTTGCCACGAAAGAGCAGGGGTAATTTTTATTTTTTTTAACTAACCGCTAAATTTAATTATTTTTATTTAGCACTATTATGCAAAATAATAATTAAGCATTAAGTTGAGTTGCGGTCATGGTTAAAGTGTAAGCGATAGTAGTACTATAATCACCGGCAGGTATACCATTCAAATCACTTGTTCCTGCAGTAATATTACCTAAAATAGTATCTGCTCCATCTTGAATATGTGGTGTCTCTATTGTGTTTGAAAATGCCCATTCCCAAGCGATAGTTACGGTTAAACCAGCCTCTTCGTTTGCCTCATAGGTAATAGTAGTACCCTTAATGGCATCTAAAGCATCTTTTAACGTATCAAATTTTTTCGTCAAATTGCCAGCCGAAAAGCCGCCAGTAACTTCACCGGCTGCGGTAGTAATGGTTACGGTATACTTAACGGGGGTATATTTACCACTACTAGTTACGGTTTCGTTAACTACTACTGGAGCATATGTAGCATCAATTTCACCGTGTGCATCATAGTAATAATAAGTACCCGCATTTAAGAAAACTTCAGATAAACCTTCATAATCGAAAGTAATTTGATAATCAACTTCGGGGACACCGGTTACTGTATAAGCGTTTGTGCCTGCTGTGCCAGGAGCTACAACTTTTGCATCATCATTAGAATCAACGTCAGTGCTATAAACATCTTTAAAAGCAGAAACGCCACCGGTCATATTGATACCCCATTTTGCAACGCGAGCGGTATCGGTAACGGTTGCGCTGGTTACGTATTTAGCAAAAGTTCCGCTAACAGCGCAAGTGGTTATAAGACAGAGCATAAGTAAAATAGAAGCTAGTCTTAAAGATTTACTTTTTTTCATAATTAATCTCCTTAATTAATTTGCCTAAAATAAATTAGGCGGATAAATAATAATTCTTCCCTTTTTAATCGGGGACGAAGCCAGGGCTGTTTAAAACCCCTTGGGTGTGTTTTAAAAACACAGGTTTATATTCATCACCCCGTCGTCGTGGCCTCCGATGGGGAAGAATACGGTGTTGTGATTGTTATACCTGTTAGATCCTTCGACTGCGCTCAGGATGACTAAAGTATAAGCCTAGCAAAGCGGTAACTACCTCCTTTAAGTTTAAGGGAGGTGGCACGACTGCAAGTCGTGACGGTGGGATTGTGTTTGACAATAAGTTGCGGCAGCAATCCCCCAGTCGCTATCGCGACAGCCCCCTTATAAATAAAGGGGCTAGGTTGTGGTTATTCTTCGCCGTTTGAAGAGTTGTTTTCGCCTTCGCTTAACTGGTCTTCAGGTAAAGCTTCGGTTTGCTTTGCCTGCTTTAACGCCTCTAACTCTGCCATAAGTGCGTTAATATCGTTTTGGTTTGCCTTATCTGCCTTGCGGCGGCGGATTACCTCGTATGCAATAAAGAGAGCTAAAGGAATACCTATGCAAACCAATAAACCCACCGTTGTTTGCATAAACATTGCAACAGAGCCTAAATAAGGAATTCTAAAGCCGTTGTATATGCCTACTACGTCGCCTACGGGAACGTGAACGCGGTCGATCTCGGGGCTGCCGTCGGCACTAAAGTTGTTTATACCGTAGGTTTTAAACTCTTTTATACTGCCATCGCCGTCGTTATATATAACCTCTTTAATTTTGTGGGTTACTATTGAGGTGCCGTTGCCTGCCGGATCAAAAAAGGCTATTACGTCGCCCTCTTTTAGCGTTTGGGCATCTACCTTGTTAACCACTATTAAATCGCCACCTAAAATATCGGGCTCCATTGATTCGGTTATTACTATTAACGGTATTACCTTGCCAATGGCGGGCACTTCTTTTTCGTTTAGCATGCCCTTAACCAATAACACGCAGTTAAAAATTAATATGGGCAACAGTATTACGCAAAGAACTATTCCTACTACGTTTACTATTAAATGCTTAACGTCAACCTCTTTTTTGGGTTGGGTATTGTTTTTATCGTTTTTATCTATCATTGCTTTTCTCCGTTTTTACGGTGCTTTTTTGCGCTTGCCAAACTTTGCAAATTATTGCCAAATTTTGCTCAACTTTGTCGAATTTTGTTTAACTTTGCCAAATCTTGCTTAACTTTGCCAAATCTTGCTTAACTTTGCCAAAATTTGCTTAACTTTGCCAAAATTTGCTTAACTTTGCCAAAATTTGCTTAACTTTGCCAAAATTTGCTTAACTTTGCCAAATTTTGCCAATATTTGCTGTTTGCTAGTAGCGCTTTAACACGCGATTTTTATTCGCCATCGGGTGATTCTGTAGCGGTTAACGCTACTTCTTCAGCCGTTGCAGTGGGCTCTTCGGTTGAAGCTTCGGCAGATAAAAATTCTTCTGCAGCAGCTGCTTCTTCTTTTGCAAGTCTGCGTTTTTCGCGGCGCTTAGCCCTTGCTAAATCTTTTTTGTATTCTTTATCCTCAGCGATTTGCGTGCATACTAGGTCGATGCAGTCTTTAGCTACGCCTACGGCAGAGGGCTCGGTTATTCTGATTACCGTTGCCGCTTGCTTCATTCTTATGCCGGCTGAATTTAACTCTATAACTTCGCGGTCGATAAAATTGAACTCGCAAACGATTTCGCTGCGCTTAATCATTATGCGTAATACGCGGTATGCACCAATTTTGTAATCGTATGAGCTTGAACGCTTGTTTTCGTGCACACCCTCTTTTGAGAGCGCATGTTTTATAATATCATCGAAATAGCGTTTGAACTCGGTGGATAAGGTTGCATACTTTTCTTCCATAGTGAGCGACACGCGTGAGAATGATACCGCATCGGGATCTACCTCTTCTTCCTCTTCAGCAACCGGCGCTTCGGTTAATACTTCTTCTGCAGTAACTTCTGCTTCTGCCTCGGTTGCGGGTAATTCTTCTGCTATGGAAGCTTCTGATGATTCAGCTTCGGCCTCGGCCATAACCTCGCTTGGCTCTTCAGCCGATGCTTCGGCTAAAGGATTTTCAATTACGGGCGATACCGATACCGTGGGTGCTTCTTCAATAGGCGCTGCAACCGGTGCCGTAGCTACGGGCGCTGCCGCTTGCTGTGCCGCGATTGCCGCCGCTTGTGCCGCTAGGGCTGCTGCTTGTGCTGCCTCGCGCTCTTCGCGTGATTCTTTGCGGCGGGCTGTTTCGTACACGATGTCGCGCGCGATAACTACTACCGCAAACAAGCAAATGGCACACAAGAACAACATAAATACAACTATTACTGCTTGTAAAATGGTTTCCATTTCCTCTCTCCTTATGGTATTACGCTTAACTAACGTTTTGTAGTTTTTATTTTTAACGGCGTTTTAATTTGCTTTGGGCCGCCGTTTTAACTTAATTGATAGAATTTACGGCTGTTTGCAAAAACAGCCAAAAAGGAATATTCCTTTTTTTCACATTTTTTTGTTTTTTCGTTTTTTTGGATAGCGCCACAAACAACGGTTAACTTTTTACAAAATATTATTTTAAATGCAACCTAAATAAAATATAGGATACAAAAAAGAATAGCCGTTTGTAAATTTTTGTAATGGGCGCGCCTATTTCTACGCACAAGCGTACCCACGCGCACGCGACTCTAATTATATATATAAAGTTTAAAAGTGCGTTTCAATCATAACATCATTATATTTGATTGTCAACAAAATTTGAACAACATCTCATATTTTTATATTAATTTTGTATTTTTTTTCATTTTTTTGGATAACGTATACACTTTTTAATGCTTTTTTATCCACGTTTATTGTGATAAAGTGCACAAACGTGCATTTTTTAGTGATTTTAATATTAACGTGCAAAAAAAATTAAAAACGTGGGGGCTTTTTTTAACTTTAACAGGGGTTATTTTTGAATTGCTCGCTTTGCTTTAATTAACCGCAAAATTAAACTTTGGTAAATTTTTTTTGTTAATTTGCACCTTTTTTTGCTATATTTAGCAATATAAAATATAAAAAAACCGCGCTATAGGTTGATTAACGCGGTTTTCAGCTATTAAGTTTAATCACGCAAAAGAGTTATTTCGTTGCAAATATCTTGAACAAAATCTTCTTCATGGCTAACCAAAATAAGCGCGCCCTCATAGGCTATTAGCGCCTCTTTTAACGCCTTTTTTGCCTTTACGTCGAGGTGGTTGGTTGGCTCGTCGAGAATAAGTAGGTTTGAGGGCGTTTTGCATAAAACTGCAAGCTTTGCTCTTATTTGCTCGCCACCGCTCATATTTTTAAGCGGTTTTGTTGCAAGTTCCCCCTTTAAGCCTACCTTGGCAAGCTCGCTTCTGATTTCTTTGGGGTTTGCTCGTGGAAAAAAGCGCGAATAGTAAGCCGATGCACTCTCGCTTGACTGAGCAAACTCGAGATCTTGCTCTAAATAGGCTATTTTAACTGCGTTGTGAAAGGTAAAAAATCCGCTTATGCGCGGTATTTTGCGCATTAAGGTTTTTATTAACGTGGATTTACCTATGCCGTTTGTTCCCCTAACCCATAATTTTGTGCCGGAACGCATGTGAATGTTTAACGGCGGAAGCAATGGGTGGTCGTAGCCTATTTCGAGATTGGTTACAGTTAACAAATCTTTGGTGTTTAGCTCTACTACGGGGAAGTTAAATTGTGCATCGTAAGCAACTACCGGCTTTTGCATTACCTCAATTTTGGCAAGTTGTTTTTTGCGTGCGTTAGCCATGCCTGCGGTCGATGCGCGCGCAGAGTTTTTATCTATATAGGTTTGAAGCTTTTTGATTTGCTCTTGCTGGCGGTTGTATTCTTCCTCGTACTGCTTAGCGTTCATTTCGTGCATTACTAAAAATTTGTCGTAGTTGCCCGAATATTTTTTAATGTAACCGTTTTCTACGTTTACTATAAAGTTTGCTACCGCGTTTAAAAACTTGGTATCGTGTGAGATTACTATAAAGGTCTTTTTAAAACCGTTTAAATATTTTATTAGCCAATCAACGTGCTCAATATCTAAAAAGTTGGTGGGCTCGTCAAGTAGCATTACGTCAAGCTCTGAAAGAAGAAGCTTTGATAGCATAAGCTTTGCCCTCTCTCCGCCCGATAGCCTGCCTACCTTGGTATCGTAACCAAAATTGTTAACGCCCAAGCCGTTGGCTACCTTTTTTACCTTTGCTTCAAGGTCGTAAAAGCCCTCGTTTTCAAGCGTTTCTTGTAGGCGCGAACTCTTTTTGATGGCTCTATCTAATTGGTCGCCATCTAAATCGCCCATGCTAGAGTATAATTGCTCAAGTCGGTCGTTCATTTGGTATAAGTAATCAAACGCGCCCGTTAAATAGTCCATTACAGTTTGCTCGCCGTCAAGAGTGGCGTGCTGATCCAAATAGCCCTTTCGCAAGCCCGGTAGCCACTGAACTTCGCCCTCGTCGTAGGTAAGCTTATCTGCTATTATGTTTATAAAGGTGGATTTGCCTGCACCGTTTAATCCTACAACGCCGATGTGCTCGCCGTTGTTTACGGTTAGCGACGCTTCATTAAAAATAAACTTGTCGTCATAACGGTGGGTTAAATTTTTAATTTCTAATACGCTCATAACTATATTTTAATTGATTTTTAAAAAATAGTCAACGGTTTAATTGATTTTTAAAAAATAGTGGGCGGTTGGCAGTTAAAATTTTGTTTTAACCGCTTGGGGCTTGTAATTTTTGCTTTGTTGTGCTAAAATGTATATGCAACCGCTTAAATTGCCGTTTGCAATATTTTTGCTTAACCGTTATTTTGTTGCTAAAACTATTTGCGAGCGGGTTTGATTGTATGCACTTTGCGCTAAAGCTATTTGCGAGCGGGTTTGATTGTATGCACTTTGCGCTAAAG
>JAFTIY010000024.1 GCA_017456665.1 Clostridia bacterium
AACTGTTTTGAACAACGTCGAAACTTTTGCTAATATTCCGCAAATAATTCTCAAGGGCGTTGACTGGTTTAAGTCTATCGGTAGCGAAAAGAGCCCAGGAACTAAAGTATTCGCACTCGGCGGAAAGATCGTTAATACCGGTCTCGTTGAAGTTCCTATGGGTACTACTCTTCGTGAAATCGTTTTCGAAATCGGTGGCGGTATCCCCAACGGCAAGAAGTTTAAAGCTGCTCAAACGGGCGGTCCTTCAGGCGGTTGTATTCCCGCACAACATTTAGACGTTCCCATCGATTACGATAACCTTCTTGCTCTCGGTTCAATGATGGGTTCAGGCGGCTTAATCGTTATGGACTAAGATAACTGTATGGTAGATATCGCTAAGTTCTTCCTCGAATTCACCGTTGACGAATCTTGCGGTAAATGTACTCCTTGCCGTCTTGGTAACAAACGCTTACTCGAGCTTTTAACCAAGGTTACCGAAGGTACTGCCACCATGGAAGACCTCGACACGATGGAAAAGCTTTGCTACTATATCAAAGAAAACTCACTTTGCGGTCTTGGTCAAACTGCTCCTAACCCCGTACTCTCAACTCTCCGCTACTTCCGCGAAGAATACGAAGCACACGTTAAGGATAAAGTTTGCCCCGCTCACGTTTGCAAAAAACTCGTTCGCTTCGAAATTGATAAAGATAAATGTATCGGTTGCGGCATCTGCGCTCGTCAGTGTCCTGCAAGTGCTATTGAAAGAACCGATTACGTTGCAGCAGGTCATAAGCTTGCATCAATGGCTATTAACCAAGAAAAATGCGTTAAGTGCGGTGCGTGCGTAGGTGCTTGTAAGTTCCACGCTATAGACAAAGCGTAAGAGGTGAAATTATGATTAATCTTAAAATAGACAATATTCCCGTTAGCGTTCCAGAAGGAACTACTATATTAGAAGCTGCAAAGAGCATTGGTATCAAAATTCCCACTCTTTGCTACATGAAAGAAATTAACGAAATCGGTGCTTGCCGTGTTTGCGTTGTTGAAGTTAAGGGCGCTCGTAGCCTCGTTGCAGCTTGCGTATATCCCGTTAACGAAAATATGGAAGTATTTACCAACACTCCTGCCGTTCGTCAAGCAAGAAAAACCACTATCGAATTAATTCTTTCTAACCACAATAAATCATGCTTATCTTGCGAAAGAAACATGAACTGTGAATTACAGGCACTTTCTTACGAATATAACTGCGATTGTACCGCATATCCCGGCGCTCTCACACCCTCCGAAGTTGATGAGTCTACCGATTACCTCGTAAGAGATAACAGTAAATGCGTTCTTTGCCGCAGATGCGTTGCAACCTGTAAGGCTATTCAGCACGTTGCAGTTATTGGCACTCGTAACCGTGGTTTCTTAACCGATATCGGTTGTGCTTTTGAAGAAGATTTAGCTTCTTCTTCATGTGCTGCTTGCGGTCAATGTATTAACGTTTGTCCTGTTGGCGCTCTTAAAGAAAAGAGAGAAATCGATAAGGTTCGCGCTGCTATTCAAGATAAGAGCAAAACGGTTATCGTTGGAACCGCGCCCGCTGTTCGCGCTGCTTTAGGCGAAGAATTCGGCTATCCCATCGGTACTAACGTTGAAGGTCAAATGGTTAGCGCATTAAGACTTTTAGGCTTTGATAAGGTTTTCGACGTTAACTTTACCGCTGACTTAACCATTTTAGAAGAATCTACCGAGTTTATTCACAGAGTTCAAAAGGGCGAAAATCTTCCCCTTATTACTAGCTGTTCTCCCGGTTGGATTAGATTTATGGAATATTATTATCCCGAACTTATCCCCAACATCTCTACCTGCAAATCTCCTCAACAGATGTTCGGCGCTATGGTAAAAACTTACTATGCTGAAAAGATGGGTATTGATCCCAAGGATCTTTACGTTGTAACCATTATGCCTTGCGTTGCTAAAAAGTTTGAGAAGAATAGAGAAGATCAAAACGCTTCAGGTTATCCCGATGTCGATGCAGTTTTAACCACTCGCGAACTTGCAAAGATGATAAAGGGTAACGGTATTTTATTTAACGAACTCGCAAACGGCGAATACGATGCTCCTTTAGGCGAATATTCAGGTGCTGGCGTTATCTTTGGCGCTACCGGCGGAGTTATGGAAGCTGCTTTACGTACTGCAGTAGAAACTATTACCGGCAAAACCTTAGAAAACGTAGAATTTACCGAAGTTCGCGGAACTGAAGGTATTAAAGAAGCTACTTACACCGTTGGCGATTTAACCGTTAACGTTGCAGTTGCAAGCGGTCTTGAAAATGCTCGCGCTCTTTGCGAACAAATTAAAAACGGCACTTGCAAATATCAGTTTATCGAAATCATGGGTTGCCCCGGTGGTTGCGTAAACGGTGGCGGTCAGCCCATTCAACCTGCTTACGTAAGACGTAATACCGACGTTCGCGCTTTACGTGCAAGCGTTCTTTACAATATCGACGCTAACAGCAAGGTAAGAAAGAGCCACGAAAACGCTTTTATTAAAAAGCTTTACGATGAATATCTTGGCGAACCTGCAAGCCATAAAGCTCACAAAATTTTACACACCACTTACGTAAAACGTAACAAATATTAAAATAAAAGGTAAAAAGTGCCCTGTTTTTCAGGGCACTTTTTTAATGCCAAATAGCCGTTAATCGCGCTATAGCGTGGTTTTTTGTTGCAAAACAACTTAAAGCGATTAAGCGGTGGTGGTAAATAAACGCATGGCATTTGTTTTAATTTTTGAACAAATAATTATATATGCTTTTAGTTTTTGCACTGTTACAACAAGCGGTTGATAAATCAAGTTTTAGGCAACTTTTAAAGTATTTTATTTTAATTAAAAGTTACCCCTTATTTGTGCCTCCGCCTAGTTTGTTTGTAAGCATTGATTTAGCGGTGAAAATTTGTAGTTAATTTTATAGCTTGTAGTAAGTGTATATAATGGAAAATATTAAATAACGGGCATTTTTTAGATAGCTTTGTAAAAATAAAACATAATTGGCACAATGTTTTGACAAACTGCGATTTTAGTGGTATTATATATAATATTAAACTATAATATTTATAGAGGCAAGGTTATATGGACGAAACTAGAAAAAGTTTATACTATCTTGAAAAAACGGGCAATGCAAGCGCCTTTGAACATGCGGTTGCCAGAGTTCGCGGAGTTACCTACGTACACGTGGATAGTGAAAATAACACTATTGAATATGAAATCGACGAATGGAGTAGCGATTACGACGTTTTAACCGAGGTTATGCGCATAGCCACCGAGTGTGGGGCAAGCATAGATTTTGATCGTACCGAGCGTGAGGAGCAGGCTGCTATCGAGGCCGAAAAGGCGGAGGAACAAGTAAACATGCTTCCGGCCGAGCAAGAGGAAACTGAAGAGCAAGAATCTGGTATAGGTGAGGCAAAAAAGGAAAAAAAGCCGATTAGTGAAAATCTCGTTAGGGTTGTTGAGCTTTTTATTGCGCTCGTAGCTTATGGCATTGCGCTTTTTACAGAGGGAACTTTGCAATTCGTTATGCTTGCGATAGCTTTTGCCATTGCGGGATACGATGCGCTCTACGAAGCATTTGTAAAAATCACAAAAAAACAATTTATTAGCGAGCAGCTTTTAATAACCATAGCTTTTGTTGGTGCAATATTTTTAGGTTACGCAACCTATGCAGTTGCAGCAGTGTTGCTCTATTCTGTGGTTGCGTTTGGTAGAAAAATTATTTCAGAAAAACTCTCTAACGGAGTAGTTAGCTGGGAAAATCCCGAAAAGCTTAACGTTGAAAACGAAAACGGAATTTTTTCAACTGCTTACGAAAATATCGAAGAGGGTATGACCGTTTCGTTTGCAGCTGGCGAAAGAATTACGGTTGACGGCAAAGTAAAAGAGCCTTCGCTAGTTAGTGCGCTTTGGGGCGCTCAAAGAGAGATTGGTCAGGGTGAACACGTTTATGCAGGTGAGGTTGCGTTGCAAGATATTACCGTTACAGTTTTAAAAACCGGCACTGATTGCAAATATGCAAATTACAACGCCTTTGCTAAAGAAAGTGAAAAAGAGAGCACACCTATACTTAAGTTTATTAACGAGCACAATCAAATTTACCATTTGGCAGTTCTCGTAGTTTGTTTGCTTATTGCGTTTATTCCCCCAATTTTTAACGATTACGGTTACGTTGACGGGCTTTACGATTGGGGCTATAAGGCTTGTATAATTGCCACGGTTACCGGCTTTGGATATTATCTTTTCTCGAGTGAAGTGAACGTTATAGCCGCTTTAAAGGCAGGCAAAAAAACGGGTGCTGTGCTTGGAGGGTTATCGAGTGCGGAAAAAATCGCCAACTCAAACGGAGTATATCTAGATTTTGAGGGCGTGCTTTTAGATGAAAATGGTAATTTAAAGCAAGATAGTTTAGGTGCAATGCGCGAAATGCGCGATAATAAGGTTACCAACCTTAATCTCGTTTGTTCCTGCGGGGATGAAAAGGCAGAAGAAATTTGTAAAAATTTAAAAATAGGCAGCTATTATAACAGAACGGAGGAACAAAAGGCAGACGTTTATTCAGAGGCGTTAAATAACGGCGGACTTTTGGTCGTTTCGTCAAAAAATAGCGTGCAAGGAGAGAAGGGGGCTGTGGTCGTATTTAACGCGCAACAAGAGGGTTTTTGTAAAAACGGCTCGGTTATGCACGGCGAAATAGCATATCTTCCTTACATTATTAAGCTCGCAAAACGTACCGCGGCTATAAATAAAGTAAACTTAATTTTAGGAGTAACCGTTAAGGTTGCGCTTATAGCTCTTGCGCTTTTGGGTATCGCTCAAATGTGGTGGGCTGTTCTTGCCGATAGCGTAGTAAGCATAATTACCGCTGTTTTGGCATTTGTAAACTCAAGCGAAATTTATTAATTAAATAAACAAATAATTTACAGGTAAGGAGAAGAAAATGATTACTCAAAAGCAATTCGGTTTTTTATCAAACGGTAAAGAGGTTACCGAGTTTATACTCGATAACGGTGTTATACGCGCACATATATTAAATTACGGCTGTATTATTAACAAGCTTTTCGTTCCCACTTCATCGGGCGAAATGCACGACGTCGTGCTCGGTTACGATAACTGCTTGGGCTACGAAATCAACGGTGGATACCTTGGCGCTTTTATTGGTAGGGTTGCAAACCGTATTAAAGACAGCAAGTTTACCTTAAATGAAAAAAACTACAAGCTTTTTGCTAACGACGGAAAAAATAGCTTACACGGTGGCGAAAAGGGGTTTGATAAAAAGATTTACGCTCACGAAATAGAGGGCGAAAAGTTGATATTTACCGCCCTTTCTCCCGATAAAGAGGAAGGATACCCCGGTAATTTGCAACTAAAAATCACCTATTATCTTGAAGGCTCTTCTATTAACTTGTGCTACGAATGTACAACGGATGCAGATACTCCCGTTAGCTTAACTAATCACTCTTACTTTAACCTTTCTAAAGAAGAAAATATTTTAAATCACGAGTTAACGATTAATGCAGATTATATTACGCCAATAGACAAAGGGCTTATTCCCACAGGGGAACTTATGGCGGTTGAGGATACTCCCTTTAACTTTACAAAAGCTCAAAAAGTTGGCCTATATATCGATTATCCGCATAATCAAATTAAATTTGGGGGCGGATATGACCATAATTTCGTGCTTAAAAATTACGGCAAATACGAAAAGATTGCAACCGTTTATGCGCAAGATACCGGCATTAATATGGACGTTTATACCGATAACTTTGGCGTTCAGTTTTATTCGGGTAACTTTTTAAATAACGAAATAGGTAAGGGCGGTAGAATACACGTTAAGCGTGCCGCACTTTGCTTAGAAACTCAAGATTTCCCCAATGCAATTAATCAGGTTTCTTTCCCCTCTAACGTACTTAAGGCGGGGGCTAAATACTCGCACAAAACCGCGTACGTGTTTTCAGTTGATAAAAAATAATGAAAGTTCTTATTTTAAACGGCAGCCCTAGAAAAAACGGAAATACTGAGCTCGCTATAAACGAGTTGGTTTCAACTTTTGAGCTAAACGGCATTCAAACGATAGTTAAACGGGTTGCTTTGGCAGACGTTGCGGGCTGCAGGGCTTGCCTTGCGTGTTATAAAACGGGTAAATGCGTTATAAACGACGAGGTTAACGAGGTTGCTAAATTGTTTGAGGAGTGCGACGGGCTTATTTTAGCAAGCCCAGTTTATTACGCTCAACCGAACGCAACCTTGGTTGCTTTTACTCAAAGGTTATTTTACAGCACACGTTTTGATAAACGCTTTAAGGTGGGTGCAAGCGTTGCTATAGCTCGTAGAGGCGGATGCTCTTCTACGTTTGATGCACTCAATAAGTTTTTTACTATTTGCGGAATGCCCGTTGCTTCAAGCCAATATTGGAATAGTGTTCACGGCAGAGAAAAGGGCGAAGCGGTAAACGATGGCGAAGGGATGCAAACCATGCGCACGCTAGCGAATAATATGTCGTTTTTAATAAAAAGTATTGCTCTTGGTAAAGAAAAATACGGATTACCGCAAAAAGAAGAGCGTATTTCTACTAATTTTATTAAATAATCTGTGTTTTTTGTGGGTGGATAGATGGAAAAGTTGTATTATAAAATAAGTGATGATTTTGGATTTCACTATTTAAAATATACTCCCGATAACTACGTTAATGGCGAAAAAATACCCTTGGTAGTATTTATGCATGGAGCGGGCGAGCGTGGTAACCCCGATGGAAGCGAGTTGGATTTGGTTAAAAAACTCGGCTTTTTAAAACACGTAGATAGCGGTGAAAAATATCCCTTTATGATAGTTGCTCCACAATGCCCGAATACCGATTATTGGGTAAATTTGGTTGAATATTTCGACGGGTTTTTAGATGAGGTTTTACGCCTAAACGATAACGTAGATTTAAGCCGTGTGTATTTAACTGGTCTTTCTATGGGGGCAACAGCTACTTGGCTTTGGGCTTATCGCTCGGCAGAAAGATTTGCCGCTATATGCCCCGTTTGCGGAGAGGGCATAAGTTGGATTGGTGGCAGGCTTATAAAAATTCCCACCATGATTTTTCACGGCGATTGCGACAGCGTGATTTCACCCCATCACAGTCTTTCAATGGCTACCAAAATTAATAATAACGGCGGCAATGCGCAGTTAGTATTCTTTGCCGGAGTAGGGCACAACGCGTGGGATTATACTTATGATGAGAGCCTTGTTAATTGGTTTTTATCTCATAAAAACGATAACCTAAAGTAAATAAATGCAATAGTTTTTTGGTTTAATATGCTGTTAATCGCGCTATAGCCACACTTTTATGGTATTTTATATAAATTAGGCACACTTAAGCGTTTTGTGCTCATTAAAAATTTAAACGGTAAATATGATAACAATTAACGATTTTCATAAGCTCGTAGGTCAAACCATTATGGCCTGCCAATGCATAGAACTCGACGTAAAACTTATGTATGCAGGTATGATGCAGGGTAACTTTGAGCGCAATTTAGCAATGGTAAGAAATAAAGCACTTGGCCCTGTTTTGGTCGAACTTGAAATTTTAGATAACAGCGATGGGCATCCTTATTTTTCAAAAAACGATTACGAACTGTTATTTGAAATTAAAGATATACGCAATTATTGGGTACATAAAGGATATTCCTCTTTTATTTATCTTTCCGGTGATAAGTGGCAAGAGGGGCTTGAAGCGCAATATAATAAAATTTACGCCGTTTATAAAAAGCTTAGCCTAATGGCTAACGAGGCACAAAATATAAGACTTGACGTTATGAAAAAGTTTGGTCGAATGTAACTCAAAAGTTGAGTTAATCGACTTATAGCCTTGTTTTTTATTATTCGCATAGTGAGTTTATTGCAAATAAATAACTTAAAAAGGCCTTTAGCTTGCTTAAAATATTTTAGTTAAAAAAGATTCTTTAATTAGCAAAACAGCATAAAAGGAGAAAAGTATGAAAATTTCAACAGAGATTCAATCAATTGCCGATATAGTTGGCTTTGAAAAAAGTATAGAAATGGTTGCAAAAGCAGGATTTGACGGGTGGGATTTTTCTCTATTCGATTTATGCAGATGGGATTGGGGAAAGGCTCTTCCCATTGAATCAACCGAGCAATTTAAAGGTGAAAATGCCGTTGCACTTGCAAAAAGGTTAAAACGCATCGGTTTAGATAACGGAATAACCTGCAATCAGGCTCACGCCCCATTTCCAAGCACGGCGGTTATGATGGAACATATAATTCGCTCTATAGAATGTGCGGGAGAGGCAGGGTGTGAAATTATCGTTATACATCCCGACAATAATTTATCTGCTCAGCAAAACGCCGAAATATATTTTAAGCTTTTACCTTATGCAAAGGCATATAATATGAAAATTGCGACCGAAAATATGTGGAATTGGGACCGTGTTGGTGATCACGCAGCACCTGCTGCATGTTCTGATCCAAAAAGTTTTTTAGATCACGTTAATGCTGTTAACGATGATTATTTAGTTGCTTGCCTAGATATTGGCCATGCAGAAATGAAGGGACTTAATACTAACGCTGTGGAACTTATTCATGCTCTAGGCGATAAACTTCAGGCTCTTCATATTCACGATAACGACAAATGGCACGACAGCCATCAAATTCCCTTCAGTATGCAAATAGATTTTAATCCTATAGTTAAGGCTTTAAAGGATATAAATTATAGCGGTTATTTTACGTTGGAGGCTTGTGAATACCTTAAGGCGTTTAATGCCGACACTGTAAATAAAGGTCTTAAAGATATGGCGGATAGCGCCCGTAAACTCGTTAAAATGTTTAACGAATGCTAAAAAACGCAACTAAAAACAAATTTGCTATTATTGACATAAGCTGATTGTAAATAGAAAAGGCATTATTATGGAAGAAAGCCAACTTAAACAAATTGTAAATAAGCAGCACGATTTTTTTGCCGAGGGAAAAACTTTTTCGGTTGATTTTAGGGTGCAGATGCTTAAAAAACTGCGCTACGTATTGCAAAAAAACGAACCATTAATAGCTGAGGCGTTAAAAATTGATCTTGGAAAAAGCGCTTTTGAAGGCTATATGTGCGAAATAGGTATGGTATATAGCGAAATAAGCTATATGCTTAAGCATATTAAAAAATTTGCAAAACTCAAAAGAGTAAAAACGCCGATTGCGCAGTTTCATTCAAAAAGTTATAAATTACCAACGCCTTACGGCAACGTGCTTATTATGAGCCCGTGGAATTATCCGTTGCTTTTAACCCTTGGGCCGTTGGTTGATGCTATTGCAGCAGGAAACACCGCAGTAGTAAAGCCAAGCGCTTATTCTCCGGCAACTAGCGAGATTTTGCAAAGGATGCTATGCGAAATTTACCCGCCTGAATACGTAGCTGTAGTTACCGGTGGCAGGGCAGAAAACGCCTGCCTATTAAACCAAAAATTTGATTTTATATTTTTTACCGGAAGTCAATCGGTCGGTAAAGAGGTTTTAAGAAGGGCGGCTGAAAATTTAACCCCCGTCGTGCTAGAATTAGGCGGTAAAAGCCCTTGTATAGTAGAAAAGAGTGCCGATCTTAAGCTTGCGGCAAAGCGTATAGTTTTTGGTAAGTTTTTAAACTGCGGGCAAACTTGCGTTGCCCCCGACTACGTTTTATGCGATAAAAGCATTAAAGATAGATTGGTAGAATTAATTAAAGAACAAATTATAGAGCAGTATGGCGCGTTACCATTTGATAACTGCAATTACGGAAAAATTATTAATCAAAAGCATTTTTTAAGACTTTGCTCGCTTATAGATGAAAGCAAAATCGTTCACGGCGGTAAAACAAAGGCAGAAAGCTTGCAAATAGAGCCAACTCTTTTAGATAACGTAACTTTTGAAGACCCCGTTATGCAAGAAGAAATTTTTGGGCCAATTCTTCCCGTTATTACTTACGATAATTTTGAAGAGGTTTTTACCATACTTCAAGATAAACAAAAGCCACTTGCTCTGTATGCGTTTTCTCGCGATAATCAACTTATAGACCGACTTATGCAGTTTGTGCGCTTTGGTGGAGGCTGTGTTAACGATACTATAATTCACTTAGCAACCAGCGAAATGGGCTTTGGCGGCGTTGGTGAAAGCGGTATGGGTAGCTATCACGGAAAAACGGGCTTTGATACCTTTACTCATTATAAAAGTATAGTTAACAAAAGCCTGTGGCTTGATTTGCCTATGCGTTATCGGCCGTATAGCAAAAGTAAAGAAAAAATTATAAAAAAATTTTTAAAATAGTAACAAAAACATATAAGTTAATTGGTTAAAAGTTAATGATTTAACCAATTAAGGCAAAAAAATACAAATAATAAAACCCCGCTAAAGTTGAGTTAATCAACCTATAGAGGGGCTTTTTTATTTATTATTTAAAGCAATAACCTTTTTTAACGCCTTTTGCTTAAATTAAAGCGGGCAAAAAAATTAATTTTGTTCGGTGGCATAAAACAATGTTTAGTGCTTATTGTAAAATGCGTTTCCGCCGATAAATTCGCGAACCAAGCTGGTTGGTGGAATTTCATCGTCTACGTCGGCTTGATGAACGAAATTTAAAATTTTAACCATTGCCCTAACGTCGTCGTAGCACTCGTCGGAGGGCTTAACCTGGGTAAGCAGGGGGAAAATATGCTTTTTTAAAACGGCAAGTTCGTAAATTGTTGAACTGTTAAAAATTACGTCTGCATTTTCTTGGTAAGGGAATATCCAGCGTTCTTCGCCTCGGCGAACTGAATCCCACATAGAAAGAGTTTTTTGAACGGAAGAATTACGCGTTTCGTAGTCGCGTACGGTGCGTCGTAATAATCGCAAATAGTTGGCGGGGATTCGGTTATGATCATCTAAATTTAGTGGAAGTAGTGGGCTTACGTATAATTTAAATACAAGGTTTGTGTTTACGTCTTTAGGTAAAAGCTCGGGATTAAGAGCGTGAAGTCCCTCTATAATTATTACCGAGTTTTCGTTAAGCTTTAATTTTCTGCCCACCCACTCTCTTTTTTCTTTTTTAAAATTAAATATTGGAAGTTCTACCTCCTTACCGCTTAATAGGTCTTGAAGGTTATTTTTAAAAAGAGAGGTATCAATGGTGTTTATATGCTCTAAATCAATTTTTCCGTCTGGGCCGGGTTGTATTTTTTCGCGATCAATGTAATAGTCGTCAAGGCTCATCAAAATCGGCTTTTTGCCGTGTACTCGAAGTTGGGTTGCGAGTCGGTTTGCCGAGGTGGTTTTACCCGAGGAACTTGGACCCGAAAGCAAAACTGCCTTACAGCCTCTTGCACAAATTTGGTCTGCTATCTGTGAAAAACGCTTTTCATGAAGAGCCTCGTTTACCCGAATAAGCTCTCTAACGTTGCCCGAATCAACAAGCTCGTTTAGGTCTGCAACCGTTTCGCATTCCATGAGTTCGCACCAACGCTTGCCCTCTGTGTATACGCTCAATAAATTTGGTAGGGCAGGTGGAGGTGATGGTTTATCAGGATTAAGTGAATCGGGAAAAATAAATTCAAATCCCCCGTCAGCGGGCAAAATATCCCACGAGCGTAAAAAGGAAGTGGAGGGGGCCATTTCGCCGTAAAAATAATCGGCAAAATCACCGTGCTCGTAAAGGTCTAACGTTTTTACCTCGCGGTAAAAGAGCAAGCGAGCTTTATCGTGTTGCCCTTTTTTTGCGAAATTTTCGATTGCTGCTTTAGTAGACGTTGTTTTTCTTTTTAAAACCAAGTCTTCTTCAACGATTTTTTTAACCTCGTTTTTTAATTTCTTTTCGCAAAAGTCTTCAGCTCCAATTACTTTAAAATAAAGCCCTGCGCCAACGCTACAGCTCATTTTCGTTTGAGCGTTAGGCCATAACCTATTCATTGCCAAAAAAATGATGAACTGCGCCGTGCGAGTGTAAGCCTCTTTACCTAAAGGATCGCTATATCTTATGAGTTTTACTTTGCCCTTTGCTGCTTTTACCGCTGCTTTAACTTCAATAATTTCTTCATCGGGATTTTTTGTAACAGGGCGGTAGTTTAATGTAAAAATTTTACCGGCAAACTTTGCAACGATTGGATCGGTTGAAAGTTTTCCTTTAACAAGACCTAATTGCTTTGCAAGGTCTAACAGTGTTTGCCCATATTTTGCAGTGATCGGGTGGCCGTCAATAATTAGTTTCATGTAAATTCCTTATCATAAACATACTGTATTATTATATGCAAAAGTGCCGTTAATTGCGCTATAGCCCGGTTTTATATCGTTTAAGAAGTGCGATTTAAACAAAGTGAGTAAAAGGTTTTTACGCTTGCAGATTTTTTGCGTTTTAGCAAAATAAAAAAGTTGCCCAACCTTTGCGTTTTTGCAAGGTAGACAACCAATATTGGTGGTTTGTAGAAACGCTTGCCCCTATTGCAAGCATATACCTCAATTTACTATTAGAGCTTTTAAGCACCTATTGCATAACACATAAATTATAGCACAAAAGTTGCAAAAGGTCAATATCTTTTTTAAAAAAATATAATAAAAATTAAAATAGCCGTTAATCGCGTTATAGCCCCACTTTTTTTAAAAAACAACGCCGTTTAAGCGAAAAAGCTAAACGGCGATTGATTTTATTTTGTTGTTTTTGTTTGCTAAAAGATAACAAGTTTATTTAAGCTTAATTACCTTTTGGCCTCCCATAAAGGGTTGTAAAACCTCGGGAACTAAAATACTTCCGTCGGCCTGTTGGTATTGTTCAATAAGAGCGGGGAACACACGGCTGGTAGCAAGGCCGCTGCCGTTGAGAGTGTGTAAAAATTCGGGCTTGCCCGTTTTAGCGTCGCGATATCTGGTATTATTTCTTCTTGCTTGGTAGTCGTTAGCGTTAGAAACTGAACTAACTTCTTTGTAAATGCCCATAGAAGGAATCCAAACCTCAATATCGTAGGTTCTTGCCATAGAAGCAGAGCAGTCGCCTGCGGCAAGCTTGCTTAATCTGAAGTGTAAGCCCAATTTATCCATAAGTGAGCACGCTTTGTTAACGAGCTCTTCAAACGCTTGCATAGATTTTTCGGGATGAGCGTATTGAACCATTTCAATTTTATTGAATTGATGGCCTCGAATCATTCCGCGTTCTTCAGCGCGGTAACTACCTGCTTCTTTACGATAGCAGGGGGTATAAGCGAAAAACTTTAAGGGAAGCTTACTTTCATCTACTATTTCGCCCGCGTACATATTTACGAGAGCCGTTTCTGCGGTAGGAAGCATAAAGCGCCCCTTCTTTTTATCTGCTTCTTCAGAATCTACCCAATAAACCTCGTCTGCAAATTTGGGGAATTGGCCTGCGCCGAATCCGCAGTTGTAATTAAGCATATGAGGGGGAAGAATAAATTCGTATCCGTCGTTTAAATGTTCGCTGATAAAGAAGTTTAAAAGTGCCCATTCAAGCCTTGCGCCGTCGCCACGGTAAAGCCAATGGCCACCACCTGCAAGTTTAACGCCTCTTTCGTAGTCGATGAGGTTTAAAGCTGTGCAAAGGTCAACGTGGTTTTTGGGTTCAAAATCAAAATTGGGTTGTTCGTTGTAAACCTTAACAACTTGATTGTTTTCTTTTTCGCCGGCCAAAAGGTCGTCGTCTGGCATATTGGGAAGGCGGCAAACAAAATCGTTAATAGCCTCGTTGATTTCGTTAAGGCGCGCGTCGAGCTGGTTAATTTCTTCGCCTAATTTACGCATTGAAGCAAATACTTCGCTAACGTCTTTACCCTCTTTTTTAAGGCGGGGAATATCTGCTGAAACTTTATTTCTTTCAGCCTTCATTTGTTCAACTTGAAGAAGGATTTTCTTCTTTTCGTTGTTCATTTCAATAAGCTGATCAAAGTTAACTTCACAGCCTTTTTTTGCAAGCCTTGCGCTTACGAGCTCGGGGTTTGCCATAATTAATTTAATATCAATCATATTGCTACCTTTGGCGGTTTTACCGCATTTTGTCTTTTTTTCGTAAATAGTATAGCTCATTTTTAACAATTTTGCAATAAAAAAAAGGCTAATAAAGGCAAACAGAGTAAAAATAATTTGCCAAATGTTGCTAAATATGTTAAAATAAGTTATTGTAAATATATAATTATAATGGGCAAATAGGGCTATACATAACAGCAATAACAAAAACCGCGCCTTTTGCCCGGGAGATATAAATGAAGATTTATAACACGCTTACCCGTAAAAAAGAAGAATATGTTAGCGTTGACGGAAAGCCTGCCGTACGTATTTATTCGTGCGGTCCAACCGTTTACAATTTTGCGCACATCGGTAATATGCGTACCTACGTTTTTATGGACCTTTTGCGCCGCTCTTTTAAATACGCGGGGTACAAAGTAAAAGGGGTTATGAATATAACCGACGTAGGCCACCTTCTTTCCGACGGAGATGATGGCGAAGATAAAATGCAAAAGGCCGCAAAAGAGCAACAAAAGAGCCCTTACGAAATTGCGGAGTTTTATACCGGCGTTTTCTTTGAAGACCTTAAAAAACTCAACATTGAACGCCCTGAGCTTACGCCAAAGGCTACCGAGCACATTCAAATAATGCTCGATTTCGTTAAAGAGCTCGTTGCTAAAGGTTACGCTTACGAAACGAGCGACGGAATTTATTTTGACATAACCAAGGCTGCCGATTACGGCAAGCTTTCAGGTGCAAAATTAGAAGATCAACAGGCGGGCGCAAGGGTAGAAGTAAACGGCGAAAAACGCCACCCCGCAGACTTTGCAGTTTGGAAAAAAGCCCCCAAGGAACACATCATGCAGTGGGAAAGTCCGTGGGGTATGGGTTATCCCGGCTGGCATATCGAATGCTCTGCAATGAGCAAAAAATATTTAGGCGAATATTTTGATATTCACACCGGCGGCGTTGATCATATTCCAATTCACCACGAAAACGAAATTGCTCAAAGCGAGGCGTTAAGCGGCAAAATCCCCGCAAAGTATTGGATGCACGGCGAGTTTATGCAGGTTAACGGCGGCAAGATGAGCAAATCGCTTGGCAACACCTACACTATTTCTCAACTTGAGCAAATGGGATACAGCGCGATGGTATTTAGATATTTTTGCCTAAACGCTCATTACCGCAAAAAGCTCAACTTCACCTTTGAGGGAATGGACGGGGCAAAGGTTTCTTACGAAAGGCTTTGCAAACTAATAGTTGCTCATAAAAATGGAACAAACGCCATTTCAAGCGAAGAAATCGAAAACTACAAAAAGCAGTTTAAAGATTGCATAGAAGACGATTTAAACATTCCTGCAGCGCTCGGCGTTTTATGGACGATGTTAAAGTGCGCTCCCAGCAAAGACGTTTATAAAACCGCTATCGAATTTGATAAGGTATTTGCACTTTCATTAGACAAAGCTGAAGATAATATTCCCAAGGT
Source organism: Clostridia bacterium (assembly GCA_017456665.1). GTDB lineage: Bacteria > Bacillota > Clostridia > Christensenellales > Borkfalkiaceae > HGM11416. Next base: position 15,449 of record JAFTIY010000024.1, read on the forward strand.
TCAAGCACCTCAAGAGGTTATTGATCTTGCCGAAAAGATGCAAGCGGCACGCCTTGTAAAAGACTATGCAACGGCAGACGCACTTCGCGCTCAAATCGACGGTATGGGCTTTATGGTTTTAAATACCAAAGACGGATATCAGCTAAAGAGCAAAAATTAAAATTTGAAAAATAAATTTTTAAAGGCATAAATATGAAAAAACTTACTTCTGAACAATTAAGACAAACCTATCTTAAATTTTTTCAATCAAAGGGGCATGCGGTAATTCCTTCTGCAAGCCTTATTCCCGAAAACGATCCTTCGGTTTTATTTACCACGGCGGGAATGCACCCGTTAGTTCCCTATCTTTTAGGCGAAAAGCATCCTGCAGGTAAACGCCTTACCGATGTTCAAAAGTGCGTAAGAACGGGCGATATAGAAGAGGTTGGCGATTTATCTCACTGCACCTTTTTTGAAATGCTCGGCAACTGGTCGCTCGGCGATTATTTTAACGAAGAAGCTATCAGATGGAGCTTTGAGTTTTTAACAGGTGAAGATTATCTCGCTATTCCCGTAAGCAAACTTGCCGTTACCGTTTTTGCAGGCGACGAAGACGCTCCGCGCGATGAGCACAGCGCAAAAATTTGGGAAGAATGCGGAATCGCAAAAGACCATATTTTCTATCTTCCCAAAAAGAATAACTGGTGGATTGCAGGTAAAACAGGCCCTTGCGGTCCCGATACCGAAATGTTTATTATCCGCGACCAAGAGCCTTGCTCTGAAAATTGCGATCCCTCTTGCGATTGCGGCAGATATTTAGAAATTTGGAATAACGTATTCATGCAGTTTTATCGCCACGAAGACGGAAGCTATACCAAGCTTTCTCAACGCAACGTAGATACCGGCATGGGGCTAGAAAGAACCTTATGCACGATCAACGGTACTGCAAGCGTTTACGATACCGATTTATTTGAGGGCGCAAAGGCTAAAATTGAAGAGCTTACGGGTAAAACTTACGGGCAAGATGCAGAAGAAACCCGCGCGTTCAGAATTATTTTAGACCATATCAGAACTGCTACCTTTATGCTCGGCGATTATCGCGGAATAGTTCCTTCAAACGTTGACCAAGGCTATATTTTACGCAGACTTATTCGCCGCGCGGTACGTTTTTCTAAACAACTCGGCCTTGCAGGCGGAAATTTACGCAACGTAGCAAGCTGCTTCGTTCAAAAATATAAAGACGTTTATCCCGAACTTGCGGCTAACGAGCAAAAGATATACCAAGAGCTCGATAAAGAAGAAGAAAAATACGGCAAAGCGCTTGAAGAAGGGCTTAAAGAGTTTAATAAGGTAGTTACTCACATTCCCGGTACGGTATTCCCCGGTAAAACTGCCTTCCGCCTTTACGATACTTACGGCTTCCCCCTTGAAATGACAGAAGAATTAGCCAAAGAAAAGGGCTTTACCGTTGACGTAGAGGGCTATAAAAATGCGTTTAGCGAACATCAGAAAAAATCTTCTGCCGGAGCTGAACAAAAATTCAAAGGCGGGCTTGCTGATACCAGCGAGGCTACCGCTCATCTTCATACCGCAACTCACTTAATGCAAGCGGCTCTTAAAAAGGTTTTAGATCCGTCGGTAAGTCAGCGCGGCTCTAATATCACCGTTGAGCGTTTGCGCTTCGACTTTAACTTCCCCCGTCCTATGACAGCTGAAGAAATAGCCAAGGTTGAACAGCTCGTTAACGAGGCAATTCAAGCTAAAGTAGACGTCGTTATGGAAGAAATGACCGTTGAGCAAGCTAAAGAACAGGGTGCTATCGGTTTATTTGAAAGCAAATACGGCGATAAGGTTAAAGTTTATACCATGGGCGAATTCAGTAAAGAAATTTGCGGCGGGCCACACGCTAAAAACACTGGCGACCTCGGTAAGTTTAAAATTGTTAAAGAACAGTCTTCTTCGAGTGGTGTTAGAAGGATTAAAGCTATACTCGAAAAATAAGGCTTATATACTTCGCATTTGCCACAAAAACTGCGCTTTTGCTCAGTTATTTACGACGCAGTAAACGTCCTTCGCAAACTGCTCGTTGTTTGAGGCAACTGCTCGCATCTAAGCCTTATTGCATAAGTTTAAAAAAAATAATAATCGTTATAAATAAAGAGGTAAAAAATATGATCGAAAAAGTAATATTAACCGAAGAAGGTAAGTTAGAGCTTGAAAAAAAGTTAGAATACTTAAAGCTCGTTAAACGCCCCGAAATTACCGAGCGCATTAAAGCCGCTCGCGAATTTGGCGACCTTTCTGAAAATGCTGAATACGACGCTGCCAAAAATGAGCAAGCACTTATCGAAGGCGAAATTTTAGAGCTTGAAGAAAAGCTTAAAAATGCCGAGGTTATCGTTGTTAGTGCCCGTCGCGACGTTGTTTCGGTTGGTGCTACCGTAGAGTTCACCGATCTTACCGACGGTAAAAATTATCAATTTACAATCGTTGGTACTACCGAGGCTGACTTTAAAGCTGGTAGAATTTCTAACGAATCGCCCGTTGGCGCTGCTCTTTTAGGTAAAAAGGTAGATGACGTTTGTACCGTAAAATGTCCTTCGGGCTCTTACGAAATTAAGCTTAATAAATTAACATATTAATGGCGTTATAAGTTGATTAACCCAACTTTTGTGGAATAATTATAACTATATATGGATAACAAAATTACTAAAAGGCGCCTTGCGAATACTCTTGCGTACGACTGGGTTAAAATACTCGTAGTAATCGTGCTAATAGTTTTCGTTTGGTCGCTTGCGTATACTATAGGCGCTCCCAGAGCATCTACCGGGCAAACCTTCTCTATATATACTTACGGCGGTTTTTCGAGCTCTAAAACTCCAAACGACCTTGCAGATGAATTAAAAGAGGAAGGGGTTTTTTCGTACGACGTTTTAACCTTTAGTAACCGCGAGCTTACAAGCGAGTACTATTCTCAAATAATGATGTCTGTAATTTCTATTCAAGAGTTAGACGTTATGATAACCGAAGACAGTACTTTAAGTCAAGAGAATAATAGCTCTTCGTTTCGCGATTTAATCGATGGTTACGGCGATATAATTTACACGGTAGACGGCCTTATTTCAGATGCGAAGCGCTACTGCTTAGATAACGCTTTCGTTTCGGCTGTAAACGGCGGATACGAGCTCAATAGCGACGTTATAAGGGATTATTTTGATAGGCGTATGGATGGAGATCCTCGCTTTAGAGATCCTTCATCTCAAAGGTATTTAGATTGTCGAGAAGAAGAGGTTTTGCGTGTTCAAAACGTTTGGAATAACGCCGTAAGGCTAGAGCAGTGCTTGCAAAACCATCCCGAGCTTCGCCATAATTATACTCGCTTTACTCAAGCCGTGGCTCTTGATCCCGAAACTTACGGTGGAGAAGAATACCAAGGGCAAGAAGAACTTACTTACGGCATTAATTTGGGCGCTTTAACAGGCGGAAGCAAATCGGTTACAGAGCTTTACGCTATATCATTGCTTGATGATAGCGGTGAGTTAATTGGCGTTACTGCAGACGGCATAATTATCAGCGTATTTAACTTTAGAGATTATCAAATTGATTTACAATACGAATCACTTTCGTTTATTAACTATTTTATTAAAAATTACAGCAACTTTTTAGACGGCGAGTTTATTAACCTCGTGTAATCCTTTATATACCTATGAAAAAAAGACACATTGCCGATTGTATTAATAAATACGCCCAATCAGGTGCGGTAAGGCTTCATATGCCCGGGCATAAGGGGTATAGGAAGGGAAACTACGGCTTTTTAAAAAGTGTTTATCCGGTAGATATTACCGAGCTTTCTTTTTCAGATAATCTTGCAGCGCCCACGGGTATTATAAAAAGTGCAGAGGATGATATAGCAAGGCTTTGCTCTTGTAATCGCGCCCATATTTTAACGGGCGGATCTACTTTAGGCGTTCTTGCTATGGTTTGCGCCGTTAAAAACAGGGGCAAAAAATTGATAATTTCTAAAAGCTCGCATAAAAGCGTTTATAACGCTTTAAAGTTATTTAATATAGAGCCCGTATTTTTGCAAGAAGATTTGTCGTGTGGATTACCTTCGCCAAATTACTTGAACGCAAATATTGTTGAAAATTGCGATAACGACGTTATAGGGGCACTTTTAACCAGCCCCGATTACTTCGGAAGAGTAAGTGATTTGCAATATTTTGCAAGCAATTTAAAAAAACAGGGCAAGCTTTTACTCGTAGACGGCGCGCATGGCGGGCATTTTGCGCGCACTTTTAATAACGGTTACCCCGCAAAATATGCGGATATTTGGGTAGACGGCGCGCATAAAACCTTAAACACCCTAACTCAAGGGGCTTTGCTTTTGGTTAATAACGAGGAGCTTGAAGATGAGGTTGAAAACGCTTTAAATATTTTTTCTACTTCAAGCCCAAACTATATAATAATGGCTTCGGTTGAAAACGGAGTAAAAGACCTTTTTGAATTGAGTGAAAAAAGGTTAAACGCATTTGAAAATAATAAAAAAATTATTGAAAACAGCATTTTAGATAGGGGATTTAGCCTTTTAAAATGCGATGATCAATTTAAAATCACCGTTGATTTTTGCGCAAAAGTTAACGGAATAAAAGCGCAAGAGGAGTTTGAAAAGCAAAATATTTTTGTAGAGCTCGCTTGCGATAGGTTTATGCTTTTAATGCTTTCTCCCTATATTACCAAGGTGCAGGCGTTAAAGGTTGCAAAAGCATTTAAAGGGCTTAAGCTGCAGATGGGAAGCGAGCATTTTGGCACTTTGTTTATCGAACTTGAACGTAAATTAAGTTATATTAACGCGATAAACGCCCAAAGCGAATTAATTGATTTAAGAGAATGTGCGGGCAGAATTTGTGCCGAAAACGCAGGAATTTTTCCACCTTGTTATCCGGTTATAACGGCGGGTGAAGTGTTTGATAATCGCGTTATAGATCAACTTTTGCATAATAAAAGCACCTTTGGCGTGTTTGATAAGCAAGTAAAGGTGGTTAAGGAGTTTTAATGACAGAATTATTTAAAAGCACAGTTGCATATAAAATAATTTCGGGCGATAAAAAGCGCGGGCATCTTTCGCACGCATATTCGCTCGTATGCGAAGACGGTGCTGCCCTTAACCGTTTTTTAAAAGTTATGGCAAAGCTTATAGTTTGTAACGACGAAGAGTTTTGCGATCAATGCCGCAGCTGTAGGCTTATAAATAAAAACACCCATTCCGACGTAACGTTTTATCCTCGCGAAGAGGGGGGCCGGATTGCCGTGGCCGACGTAGACGAGCTTATTGCTCAAACCTACGTAAAGCCTATTGAGGGCGAAAAAAGGGTATTTGTTTTGACTAAAACCTCAAATATGCTTGCAGCCGCACAAAACAAACTGCTTAAAACGTTGGAAGAACCGCCTAAAAACGTACATATTCTTATCGGTGTAGAAAATGAAAACGCACTACTTCCAACCGTTAAATCGCGCGTAAAAAGGCTTGAAATTCCAAAGTTTAGCGATGCGCAGTTGATCGAAGGGCTAAAAGCAGAGTGCCCCGATTATGAAAAGTTAAAAAAGGCGGTTGCTTTATCTAACGGAATGGTTGGCAAAGCACTTGAGTATTACAATAGTGAATATAGCGATGAAACGGCAGATCTCGTGTTATCCGTTTTAAAAAATATGAAAACGAGTAGAGAGGTAAGCACCTTTTCATCTAAAATAGATAAGGGCAACGTAAGAGAATTTCTTATATGTCTTAAAAAAACGATGTCTGAAATCATTAGATACCACGCGCGCGGAGAGGGTGAAGGCTTTATTGCCGAACTTTCAAGCGTTTACAAAAGCGGAGCGGCTATTGCTATAATCGAAAAGGTTAACCAAGCTGAACGAAGCCTATTTTTTAGCGCTAACGTAACCATGCTTGCCGATAACGTGCTGCTTTGCATTTTAGAGGAGACTTATAGATGGAAAAAATTGTAGGAATAAGATTTAAAAATACTGCCAAGGTTTATTATTTTTCTCCCGGTAAAGAAAAATTTACCAAAGGCGACGGCGTTATAGTTGAAACCGCTCGCGGTGTTGAATACGGCACTGTTACGATAGAGGTTAAAGAGGTTGATGATAGCGAAATCGTTCAGCCGTTAAAGCCTATTATCCGAAAGGCTACAAAGGCCGATCAAGAAAGATTAAAACAAAACGGGGCAAAAGCGCCTGAGGCTTTAAAAATTTGCGCGCAAAAGGTTGCTGAGCATAAGCTTGATATGAAGCTTATCAATGCTGAATACACTTTTGACGGAAGCAAAGTTATTTTCTATTTTACCGCACCCGGCAGAATAGATTTTCGCGATTTAGTTAAAGACCTCGCTTCTATTTTTAGAATTAGAATAGAATTGCGCCAAATCGGCATAAGAGATGAAACGAGATTGCTTGGAGGCTTGGCTCTTTGTGGTAGACCTTGCTGCTGTTCGAGCTGTATGAGCGATTTTAAAAAGGTTTCTATAAAAATGGCTAAAACGCAAGGTTTATCGCTTAACCCTTCAAAAATTAGCGGGCTTTGCGGTAGGTTGATGTGTTGTTTGGCCTACGAAAACGACTATTACAAAGAAGTTTATAAACAAATGCCAAAAATCGGCAGCGAGGTTATTACTCCAGAGGGTAGGGCTACCGTTATTTCGGCAAATATGCTAACTTATGCAATAAAAGTAAAAATAGAGTCTAAAGACGGAAGCTTGGTTTATAAGGATTATACGCTTAAAGACGTTAAGGTTATCAAGGCTAACAACGAAGACGAAAAGCTTACTAAAGAAGAACTCGAGGCTGCAAAGGCTCTTGCCGAGGATTAATTTTTGGTTTTAGTTACAATTCAAAATAAAGCAATTTGCCCACATAACGATGGGCAAATTTAGTTTAATTTATTTTTTATGGAAGAAATTTTTGAAATTGAAGAGGATTTAATGCTTGGCGGGCTTAAAATCGTGCAGGACAAGCGTTATTACCGTTTTACTTCAGATAGTGTTTTGCTTTCTAAATTTGCATCGAGTAAAAAAGGCGACGTGGTTGGCGATTTTTGCTCGGGTAGCGGCATAGTAGGCCTTCATTATTACGGAATTAACGAACAAAACGTTAATAGCGTTACTCTGTTTGAGCTTCAGCCAGAGCTGGTTGCGATTAGTAAAAAGAGCATTCAAATTAACGGTTTGCAAGATAAATTTAAAGTTGTTGAAGGGCATTTGCAAAATGCAGATAAAAGCTTAAACTCTAGCTTTTCGCTCATTCTTTGCAATCCTCCGTATAAAAAGAAAAACAGCGGGGAACAAAATTTATCACACCATATTGCCATTTGCAGGCACGAGTGCGAAATTACTTTAGAAGAGATAGTGCAAACGGCTTATCGCTTGTTAAAACCGGGTGGAAGATTTTGCATATGTCAGCGTATAGAGCGATTAACAGACCTTTTAACGTCTATGCGCGCAAATAAAATCGAGCCTTTCGATATAGCGTTTGTAGCAACTAAAACGGGGCTTCCGTACTTAGTTATAGTTGAGGGAGCTAAAGATAAAAAGCCACAGCTTAAAATACGCAAACAAATAATTAACGGTGACTAAATGTTATATATTGTAGCAACGCCTATAGGCAATTTAAAAGATATTACGTATAGAGCGATTGAGGTTCTTACCTCGGTTGATGAAATAGCGTGCGAGGATACGCGCCACACCTTAAAGCTGTTAAACGCTTACAATATAAAAAAGCCCCTCGTTGCATATCATAAATTTAACGAAAGGGCGGCAAGCAAGGGTTTAATAGAAAAGCTTAAAGAGGGAAAAAATATAGCGCTAGTAACAGATGCGGGAATTCCTTTGATTTCTGATCACGGCAATA
>JAFTIY010000025.1 GCA_017456665.1 Clostridia bacterium
AACTGAGCAAAAGCGCACTTTTTGTGGCTAATAACTCAAGCCGTTATTATTTTAAATAAGGCTTAGATGCGAGCAGTTGCCACAAACAACGAGCAGTTTGCGAAGGACGTTTACTACATCGTAAACAACTGAGCAAAAGCGCACTTTTTGTGGCTAATAACTCAAGCCGTTATTATTTTAAATAAGGCTTAGATGCGAGCAGTTGCCACAAACAACGAGCATTTTGTGAAGGACGTTTACTACATCGTAAACAACTGAGCAAAAGCGCACTTTTTGTGGCAAATGCGAAGTATATAAGCCTTATTTTTTAGACGTTGAACTTAAACAACACCACATCCCCATCCTTCATTACGTATTCTTTACCCTCAGAGCGCACTTTACCTGCCTCTTTAGCTTTAACGTAGTTGCCACATTCGAGAAGGGTTTGATATTCTACGATATCTGCCTTAATAAATCCGCGCTCAAAATCAGAGTGAATTTTACCTGCCGCTTGAGGCGCTTTAGTACCCACCTTAATAGTCCACGCTCTAGTTTCTGTTTCACCTGCAGTTAGGTAACTGATAAGCCCCAAAAGCTTATACGAAGCCTTAACCAAGCGGTTTAATCCACTTTCGGTAAGCCCTAAATCCTCCAAAAACAGCTGTGCATCTTCGGGGGGGAGCTGTGAAATTTCTTCTTCGGTTTTGGCGCAAATAACTAAAACCTCATTTCCCTCTTCTTTTGCGTAAGCCATTACCCTTTGAACGAGTTCAAGCTCGGAGTAATCCTTACCCATATCGCTTTCGTCGATATTTGCAGCGTAAAGAACGGGTTTTGTGGTTAATAAAAATAAATTATTTACGTATTTTTGTTCTTCTTCGCTAAATTCCATAGAGCGAACGGGCTTTTCTTCAGCAAGCCTATCGTAGATGCGTTGCAAAAGATCGGCCTCGATTTTATACTTTTTATCACCCGTTTTAATATAGCTTTTAGCCTTATCTAAACGTTTTGCAACGCTTTCTAAATCGGCCAAAATAAGTTCGAGGTTAATAATTTCGATATCTCTAACGGGATCAACGCCGTTTTCTACGTGAGTAACGTTATCATCGGCAAAGCAACGCACGACGTGAACGATGGCATCTACCTCGCGAATGTGCGATAAAAACTTATTACCAAGCCCCTCACCCTTTGAAGCGCCCTTAACCAAGCCTGCAATATCAACGAACTCTATAGTAGCGGGGGTAATTTTTTTGCTTACGTATAGAGCAGCGAGCTTTTCAAGTCTTTCATCGGGAACGGCAACTATGCCAACGTTTGGCTCGATAGTACAAAACGGAAAGTTTGCCGCTTGCGCACCGGCGTGTGTAATTGCGTTAAAAAGTGTAGACTTGCCAACGTGAGGAAGCCCTACAACACCTAATTTCATAAAACACCTCTATTTATTTTTGCGCACGGCAAATGCAGTTAAAAATCGGCAGTATCATGCCGCCCTGCTCGCGTGCGCGCGTTTGCATATCTTTAATTATATAACAAATATTTAATTATTTCAATAAATTGTTGCTTAATTATGCAATTTATGTTAAAATAATTATTTGTAAGGAATGAATTTTAAGCAAAAAATTCTGCCTTTAACCGTAAAAACGTATTTTATTACTTATAAAAAGGTTAACGATATTAAGCGTTACAGCAAGCGAGGCTTTATATGGACTATAAAAATCACATTGCACAAAAACTCAATATTGAAGGAGTTTCTACCGAAGAAATTCAATCGTTTATAACGCCCACTCCCTCGCAGGATATGGGTGACTATGCCCTTCCCTGCTTCCGTTTTGCAAAGGCGCTCAGAAAATCGCCCGTGGCTATAGCCGAGCAACTTGCCGGCGAATTTGTTACCGACGATATTATTACCGACGTTAAAGCCGTTAACGGATATTTAAACTTTACCGTAAACCGTATGGGATTTTGCAGCGCAACCTTAAAAAGCGTTTTAAGCGAAAAGCAAAATTACGGCAGTTCAAACGAGGGTAACGGAAAAACCGTTTGCATCGACTATTCTTCTATAAATATTGCAAAGCCCTTTCATATAGGCCATTTAAGCACCACCGTTTTGGGCAGTTCACTTTATAAAATCTTTAACTTTTTAGGTTACAAAGCGGTTGGTATTAACCACCTTGGCGATTACGGTACGCAGTTTGGCAAGCTTATTTACGCTTATAAAGCTTGGGGAGATAAGCAAACTGTTGAAAAAGAGGGATTAAAGGAGCTCACTCGCCTTTACGTTAAATTTCATGAAGAAGCCGAAACTCATCCCGAAATGGAAGATGCCGCTCGCGCTTATTTTAAAAACATCGAGCAAGGCGAGCAAAGCGCAATGCAGTTGTTTAACTGGTTTAAAGAGCTTACGCTTACCCAAATCGAAAAGATATACGATCTTTTAAACGTAAAATTCGATTCTTACGCCGGCGAAAGCTTTTATAACGACAAAATGCAACCGGTTATCGACGAGTTAAAGGCTAAAAACCTACTTACCGAAAGTGACGGAGCTATGGTTGTTGACCTTTCGGCTTACGATATGCCCCCTTGCATTATTTTGCGTTCTGACGGGGCTTCGCTCTATGCAACCCGTGATTTAGCGGCTGCATTTTATCGCAAAAACACATATGATTTTGATAAGTGCTTATACGTAGTTGCTTACCAACAAAACTTGCACTTTATGCAAATTTTTAAGGTACTTGAGCTTTTGCAAAAGGATTGGCACAAGGATATGGTGCACGTTTCTTACGGCATGGTTTCTCTTGAAGATGGATCTATGAGCACCAGAAAGGGTAAGGTTGTTTGGCTTGAAGAAGTTATTGAAAAATGCATTGAAAAGTGCCTTGCTATAATAGACGAAAAGAACCCCAACCTCGAAAATAAAGAGCAAGTTGCAAAGCAGGTTGGCGTTGGCGCGGTAATTTTTGGCGCGCTTTCTAACAACAAAATTAAAGATATAGTATTTTCGTATAACAAGGTTTTAAACTTCGACGGCGAAACCGGGCCATACGTTCAATACACCGCGGCTCGTTGCTCCGGCGTTTTGGCAAAAGCGGATATAAACTTTGAAGATTACACCCTGCCAAACAAGCTTGAAAGCTGCGAATACGAGCTTATAGCCCACCTTTCTACCTTTGGCGACACGGTAAAGGCAGCCGCTGAAAAATACGAGCCCTGCTTTATTACCCGCTACGCGATAGATTTGGCAAAGCTTTACAACAAATTCTATTTTGAGTGCAAAATTTTAACCGCTGAGGATAAAAATTTGGTTAAATTCCGTTTAGCGCTTACCAAGGCGGTAAGAATCACTATTGAAAACGCCTTAAGCCTATTGGGAATAAGCGCGCCCGAAAGAATGTAACCGTTTGTTTTTAACGTTTTAAGCGAAAAATCGCTACGCAAAAACTAACCATACTATTAAGCAAAACGCCATATAAAAGTGGCGATAATTATGCTATAGCCCCACTTTTTAAAATTTTAATATGAAAAAACTAGTTATATTTGATTTAGACGGAACGCTGTTTGATACCCTAAACGGCCTTTATTTAAGCTTGAATAAAGCTCTTAGTTCTTGCGATCTTCCGAGCGTAAGCTTGCAACAAACCAAGCAGTTTGTTGGCGACGGAGCGTATAATCTTTGCAAGCGCGCGGTAAACGGCCGCTTAGATAAATTAGAAGAATGCTATAATTCATTTATGAGTATTTATTCTAAGCAAGCAACAAACAGCACCACGTTGTTTAGCGGAATAGAGGGTTTGCTTAAAAAGCTAAATGAATACAAACTTAAAATTGCGATTTTTTCGAACAAACCCCACCAAGCCACCGTTGACATTTGCAACGCCCTTTTAAAAAACGTTAAAATCGATTACGTTTTAGGCCACAAAGAAGGCGCTCCACTAAAGCCTAATAAGGCAGGAGTTGAACAAATTTTATCAGCTTTAAACGTTTCGGCTGAAGATACCGTTTTTGTTGGCGACGGCGAAACAGACGTGAAAACCGCGTTAAACTCAAACGTCGATTTTATTGGCGTTACTTGGGGTTTTCGCACAAAAAAACAGCTAAAATCGGCGGGATGTAGGCTCTTTGCTAAAAATCCCGACCATTTAGAAAATTTAATACTTTATCAATTTGGGAGGAAGAAAATGAAAAAACTCTTCAACGAATTTAAGGCCTTTATTGCAAAAGGCAACGTGCTGGATATGGCTGTTGGTGTTATTATCGGCTCTGCCTTTTCGGCAATAGTAAACAGTCTTGTAAAAGACGTTATTACCCCCGTAATTTCTATCATAACCGGCGGAAAAAGCCTTGCCGAAGCCTGCATTATATTAAAACCCGCAGAACTTGATGCCGAGGGCAACGTTTTAACTGCAGCTATTACCATTAATTACGGAACGTTTATCGAAACGATAATTAACTTTTTATTGATTGCCATAACCGTATTCCTTTTTGTTAAAATAGTTATGGGCATTAAACGCTCGCTCGATATTAACGAAAATATGAGAAAAGCTATTCAAGAAAAACTCGATAAAGACGAGCCCTTGAATAAACTTGAAGAAAAATGGATGGCTCGCCAAGCTAAAAAAGACCCTGCAAACCTTCCCGCTAAAAAGGTTGTTGAGCCGGCAGCTCCCCCCGCACCCGCAGAACCCTCTTCTACCGATAAGCTGTTAATGCAAATTTTAGATCAGCTTAAACAAAACAATCAATAATAACAAAAGCGAGAGCCCTAGCCCCTTTTGGTAAAGGGAGGTGTCGAGGCAAATGCCGAGACGGAGGGATCGTAACTCCATTAAACTTAAAGGAGGCATTTATCATAGCCCCTTTTGGTAAAGGGTAATTCCACCGCAAAACGGGGGATATGTCTGCTTGCAGACAAAGGTGGCGAGCCGCGCGTACGCGGCTGTCGCGAC
>JAFTIY010000026.1 GCA_017456665.1 Clostridia bacterium
CAAGCCGAAATTAACGTACTGCAGCTTCATTTTTAGCAGCTTTAAGAATATAACGTGCCCAAGCTCGTGGAATAACAGCGAAAATACGTAATGCAATACGAAGCCGGTTACACTAAGCATAAACGCATCCATACCGGACATATTAAAATTAATTTTAGCATACACCACTAAAACCCCAAACACCACCAACCAAACGGCAAGCAGTAAAAGATTTATTAGCGTTTCAAGCCTTCTATTCTTCATATCCCTTCCCCATTATTTTTGAAAGATAATAACCTTCTAGGTTATCGTTTTCTGTAAATATTACTTCCTTTGCATTTATAAATTTTACTAGCCGACTTATTATAAGCGCCCCGGAATGAATAACCCTAGAACGCATTTCCCTAATTTTATAATCACTTTGCAAATTTTCAGGCGACTTAGCGTAAAAGGTTTTTGCCATTAAAAGAATTTCGTTAGCAGTCATTTTTAAACCGCTCGTTAAATCCCTATTAAAAACTTCTAATCCGCTATGCACGAACGCCATATTATTTGCCGTTCCGCCAATGGCGTAAACCTGCCCTATTTTGCTTGGCAAGGGTGGAAGCCTTTTAATTTCTTCTTCTACTTTTAAAAGCGCCCCTTCATAATCCATTTTGCAGATATCGGTAAGAACAACCGCGCCGATTGGAATAGAATAGGCGTAAACTATTTTTCCATTCCTTGCAATTACTAGCTCACTTGAAGCCCCGCCCACGTCTATAACGCAACCGTCTTTACCCTCAAGCGCGCCCAAGATGCCCATTTCGGCTTCCTTTTTGCCCGATAAAACGTCTATTTTTATACCGTATAAATTAGTAAACCGTTCACAAAAATCAACACCGTTTAAGGAATTTCTTACCGCAGCGGTTGCAAAAACCAAAATTTTCGCGTTGTTTTCCTTGGCAATATTTATAAGCTCACCCAAGCCGTCTAGCGTTCTTTTAACGGACTCTTCGTTTAAAACCCCACCAACCATTTTGCTAGCAAGCTGGGTGGTAATATTCTTTCTTAAAAGCACCCTTTCGTTTAAGGAAAGCCTTAGTCTTACGGAATTACTTCCTATATCTATAATTGCAATATATTCGTTATTTAGCTTCATATCGGTAAAATTTATCTGCGGTTAAAAAAGGGGCTTTTGGGCGTTTGTTAAATAAACGCACTTTAATATAGTTAAAAATCGTTAGAGAAAAACGCGCGTATAAGGCGATAATCGCTTTATACGCGCACTTCGAGTGCTATTTATCACGTTCGTAAACGTAGCCAAGCTCGTTGGCGCGTTCTTCAATTTTCCATTCGTTAAGCCAACGGTCTATATCGTTTTGAACCTCTTCGTTTTGTTGGCGAAGAGTAGCTATTTCTGCGTTTAGCTGTTCTATTTTTGCGCGCTTTCCGTTTATTATGCTCATTTGATAAACTAGAGTGCCTACCAAAATGAAGAGTAATAAAACGGCGGATGCGGTTACCGCAGCGGCTATTCTTTGTAGCTTTTCTAAGGTCATAAAGCCTATTTTTCCCCTTGAGTAATAACTTTATAGCCCTATTATACAACCTTTTTGTAAATTTTGCAATTATTTTAGCTATTGTTTTTAAGTATATATAAAAACCTAATATACAGCTAAGCGCCATGTATAGCCTTAACTGCCCCAGATTATAGCGATTTTTCATATATACGAAAAAAAAGCTAAGCAAAACTATTCGCCCACCCATAAGCGCGCTTTTAAAAAGGTTTATCTCTTTTTCCACAAAAAATCCGTCAAGGAAAAAGGTTAACAAGCCAAAAAGGTAGCCGAATGCAAAGCAAAGCAAAAAATAACTAAACTGAAGATCCTGTTCAAACGTCATTTAAGTAGCTTTTTAACAAGAGAGGTTTTTTGCCCCGCGTATTTAATTTCGGTTATAAGTCCTTCTGCGCTAAAGGTAGCGTTTTGCTTAGAAAAAGCACCCATTTTTAGGTTTGCGCCGTTTAAAAAAATTCTTTTACCACCAACAAGAACCAGCTTTATGCTTTCTGCCGTAACACTTTCTACCTCTGCAACGGCGGTAACGCAAATTTTTTTTTGACCTTCTAGCGTTATTAAATGACCTTTATTATCTTACATAAAAAATAAAAATCCCTTATAATTTATTAAAACCGCCCCTTTTTTATGCAATTAAAGTAATAAAAAGCATATAATTTATATATTTTTTTAATAAAATTGCAAAAAAACCGTTAAAAATGGGTTAAAAGAGAGAAAACATCATAATTGAATGCTTTTTTGTTTACAATAAAGTATTTTTATGGTATAATCTAGAAACAATAATTTGGGGAATTGCAATAAAAAATAAGCAAATCCCTGTTACGAAAAGGAGAAAAAAATGGACTCTGACGACCCTGAACCTGACAGTATTACCTTACATATTTTTATATGCGTAATACTAATTATTCTATCTGCATTCTTTTCTGCAACCGAAACTGCGTTTTCATCAGTTAACAAAACCAAGCTTCGCACGAAGGCTCAAGAGGGCCACAAGGGCGCAAAGCAAGCGCTTGACTTAGCTGAAAACTTCGATAAGGTTCTTTCCACTATTTTAGTTGGTAACAATATCGTTAATATTACCTTATCAAGCTTATGCTTAATTATTTTTGAACAGATATTAAGCGGTAACACGAACGTTGCAGCAACGGTTTCTACGGCAGTAACCACCGTTTTAGTATTAATATTCGGTGAAATTACCCCCAAAATGATAGCAAAGGAAAAAAGCTATGGCGCTACGGTAGTTTTAGGCTATCCCATAAAGTTTTTTATGATAATTTTATGGCCCATAACCTTCCTCTTTGCAGGGCTTAAGGTTTTACTTAAAAAGATATTTAAGCTTGAAGGGGGAGAAAAGATTACTGAAGAGGAATTGCTTACCATCGTTGAAGAAGCTCAGGAGGACGGAGCGCTTAACGAAAGTGAAACTCAGCTTATTTCAAGCTCTATTGAGTTTGACGACGTTTTAGTAGAGGATATTTTAGTTCCCAGAGTGGGCGTGATTGCGGTTTCGCTTGATATGCCTATGGAACAGATAAAAAAGCTTTTCCTTGAATACAATTTCTCACGTATGCCCGTTTATAAAGGCACGATAGATTCAATAGTTGGTATGATTCACAACATTGACTTCTTTGCCGCGTTAGAAAGGGGTGAAACCACTATTAAAAACGCTATTTCGCCCGTTGCTTACGCAACCGAGCACATGAAGATTTCTATTCTTCTTAAAAATATGCAAAAGCAAAAGGTACACATGGCTCTCGTTGTGGACGAGTACGGCGGAACGCGTTGTATTGCTACGCTAGAGTATATTTTAGAAGAGCTTGTTGGCGAAATTTGGGACGAGCTCGACGAAATTGTAACCTACTTCACCAAAATAGACGACTTAACCTATATGGTAGACGGTAGAGCAGAGCTTGATAAGTTCTTTACCCTATTCGGCTTAGACGGTGACGATAAAGAGTTTGAAACTCAAACGGTTAGCGGTTGGGTTATTGAACAAACGGGTACGTTCCCCAAAAAATTTGACAGCTTTGATTATAAAAACCTTACCATTATCACAAATAAATTAACCCAAAGAAGGGATTTAGACGATAAGGTTGTTATAAATCCCGTTGAAGAAGAGGATAATAAAGAAGACTAATATTTACTAAAGATAATAGCAATGGAGGGGGCTTGCTTTTCCGTTGCTATTTTTATTTACCTTTATAAAAAACCACTTTTAGTGGCTAATTCATAAAATATTTAACCTTAAGCTTACTATTTTTACTTATTTGGAGGTTTTTATGAAAAAATTAGGTTTAGCGCTTGGCGCAGGCGGTTCGCGCGGGATTGCGCATATTGGCTTTTTAAAAGCGCTTGAAGATAACGGTATTAAACCGGACTATATATCAGGCACTTCCATGGGCTCTGTTGTGGGTAGCTTTTACGCAATGGGTATTTCCCCTTCGTATATGATTAAAGTTGCTCTTTCCCTTCGCGCAAGAGATCTTTTAGACCTTTCGCCTATCGCCATTAAAAACGGCACTTTATTAAAAAGTAAAAAGATGTCTGCCCTACTTCACAGATATCTGCACGACACCTTAATAGAGGATTTAAAAATCCCCTTTGCTTGCGTTGGACTTGATATTATAAGCGGTAAAAAGGTGGTTTTCGATCAAGGCGAGGTTGCTACTGCCGTTCAGGCAAGCTCTTCTATCCCCATGGTTTTTGCTCCCGTTGCTTATGAAAATATGCTTGTTGCAGACGGAGGTCCACTTTGCCGAGTGCCCGTGGAGGAAGTTAGAAATTTGGGTGCAGACGTGGTTGTTGGCGTTGACGTTTTAGGCCCTGTTCGTGAAATGGAAGAAATTAAGAGCATACTTGGCTATACACTTAGAATTATAGATATATACGATAGCACCGTTAACGATTACGCGCTAAAGCAAAACCCACCCGATATGCTTTGCGTGCCGGAGCTTGGCGATATGAGTCAATATAAAATAGATTCAGCTCAGATGCAACGCGCATACGAAATGGGCTACGAAAGCGCCATTAATATAATTGACGAACTAAAAAGAAAATTGAATAGTTAATATAACAAAAAAATACGGCTATAGCGCGATTAACGCGTTATAGCCATGTTAAAAAAATTATTTTTATTAAGATACTCCATAAAAAGCATAATTCACTCCTTAAATAAAAACACACCTCTTTTTGAAAAAGGTGTTGTTTTCTATTTCTGCATTGACTTTTAATGCTGGCAACATAATTGATGTAGTTAAAGTAAATAATAAAGCTATTATTATGAAAGTAATATACTTTTTCATCAAATTTCTCCTTAAACTTATTTTTTAAATTATTAAAGCCTATCTAAATCCATTTTGCATAAAGAGCTGTTTCTTGAAAAACCTTATTTCCTTCATCATCTAATATTAATTCAGGTAACGTGTCTGTTTCAAAATTCCATTTAGTAATACATTCGGGCTCTTTATACCAACCACTAAAAGTGTAACCAATTCTTTCTGGATTTGGGGGAATAATTTCAATAAGATTTCCGTATTCATAATAATCCACACTGTGATATTTATATTCTTCATTCAAATAATTAATATCATACACAACATTTGCACATTCAATAAGCGCAACAGGAAATTGAGCTCTATAATCGTTAAAATAAATCTTTGGAACGTAATTTTGACCGCTAGCTAAACCTTGTACTTGTTGATTAGGAATCATATAATTATTATCATTAGTAATCCTCAGCATTTTTATGGTGTATGGTATAAAAATCTTATCTCCTCGTGCATGACCATGATAAACTTTTTCCTCGCCAAGTAATCCTAAATGATATCCAACTTCAACAACTTTAACACCATTTATATGGCTTGGAAGAAAAACATAAGATAAATAGTCATGTTGCAGATTATATTCATCAGTCCAACCGCCAACAGCACACTCTGTTTTTGAATATAAAATATACTGACATTCCCACACGCCATTATTATCTTTCATTGTTTGTTCATATACAGGAGTGCCTTCACAGGCAGGCATTATAAAACAAGAAAAAAGGAATAAAGCGTAAGTGATTAATTTAAAAATATTTTTTCTGTTCATTTTAACACCTCATTTTTAAATTTTAATTTATTTAAAAAAACGCAACAAAAACCCATTACTCGAATTTGTTGCGTTTAAATCAAATAAAACATCGGTAGCACCTCCTTTTTATAACATTCTTTATAATTAAAGGATATATCAGTCAGTTTTACAATATTCTATTTTGGTAAATTTTCTATTTTTAGTTTAACATTAAATGTAGTATTTGTCAATATCTTTTTTAAAAAAAGTTTCCACAAATTTAAAAGGTTTTAATATTTTTACATATTATATATAGATCACCATATTGTAAAAAAGTGTTAAATTTTTATTTTAAAAATGGGGGCAATTCCAGCCATGCTACCGTTAACAAAATATCCTAACTCTAATTCAGAGTAAGGATTATATAATTTCACACTACGCTCGCTTTCCTCGTAAGATGAGCTAATCCACAAAGCGTGCCGTTTACGAAGCTATGAGGTAACTTTTACCCTTCAATCGCACCGCAACCGCTGCAAGTCTTTGGGACTAAACAGGTTGCATCCCGCCAATTATGAATATGCGTTAAAACGTGCTCCTTTGAGGATTGGCTGCTGATAAAGATTGAACCGCTTTATCATTACCGCCGTTAAAAACGCCAAACAGCGCCAACGTAACGGCGGTTGCCTCTATTAAAAATAGGCGATGTCACAAACAATGGTTGATTTTATTAAAAAATAAATTTACTTTAACAAAAACCTAAAAGAAGTTTTAGATGCGAGTAAGAGAAGGCATTTGTGAATTTTTGCAAGGGAGCGTACTTGCCGTACGCAGGTCGTCCAACGCAGTTGGCGTAAATCCTATAAAAAAATTTGCAAATAAGGAACTATTACGAAGTATATTAAGCTTCTTTTATCAACCACTTGTTGTGACAAAGCCTAAAAATAAAAAGGCTAACTTTATAATTGATGATTTTTTAATAACCAACCCCGATTATTTATTATAAAAATCTTTGCAAAGTTTTATTGCTTCCGCAGTAAAATCGCCCGTCATATCTAACCACACGGCGTTCTTTTCCTTTTTAAACCAAGTGATTTGACGTTTTGCAAAATGGCGAATTTCCTTTAATAGCTCTGCGCGGTAATCTTCG
>JAFTIY010000027.1 GCA_017456665.1 Clostridia bacterium
TAGCCCCTTTTGGTAAAGGGCAATTATCTCCCCCAAAAAAACAAAAGCGAAGCACTAAAAAGCCTCGCTTTGCAACGTTATTTAGTTAGTTAATTGCGCTATAGGGCCATTTATTAAACCAGCAAGGTAATTAGCGGCAGGGTTAAAATACACAGCAGATTAGAAAGCAACGCGCTGTTTGCCGCGTTTTGCGGTTGCGCCTTATAAATTTCGGCAAGGTTTAAAACCATAGAAGCGCACGGCGTTGCCGAAAGTATTAATATGCTTGCCTTAAAGGTATAAGCAATGGGCAAAAAGTATACGCACGCATAGCAAATTAGCGGAAAAATTATAAGCTTAACTAAGCACACCAAATACGCCGTTTTAGATAAAAACACGTTTTTAAAACTCATAGTGGCAAGGCGCGCGCCCAGTATTATCATACAGAGCGGAGTTGTTAGCTTGCCAAGCATTTGAGCGCAATCGGTTAGTGCCTGCGGTAAATATTTGCCAAGCCCAAAAATAAACAGCGGCAGAGCTATTATCATACCTATCGTTGCGGGGTTTATAAGCGCCTTTTTAAGCGAAACGTATTTTTTATCGCCAGTTAAAATAAATATGCCCACCGTGTACATTAAAATGTTCATACTTAGCGTAAACGTACAAGAGTAGCACGCCACCTCCGGATTGTTAGGAAAAAGCGCCTTAATTAGTGGCAAGCCAAAAAAGCCCACGTTGCCCGAAATCGAAGCTATTGCAATTATTGCATTTTTGTTTTTACTTTTTGCTTGCTCTAAATTTTCGCCCTTTTGTTCACAACTGTTTTCGCCGTTTTGTTCACAACTGTTTTCGCCGTTTTGTTCACTCAAAACGCCGTTTAATTGAGCTATAGGCTCACTTTTTTTATTTTTTGCTTTAAATTTAATTCGTTTTGTAAGCAGATAAATAATAAAAATAAACACGGCCTGCAAAACAAAGGTTACACCAAAAAATAAACCCATATTTGCAAAAACCTCTCCGCTGTATTCCAGTTGCATAAACGAAGAAATTATCATGCAAGGCGCACACACAAATACCAATAGCGAAGAAAGCCCGCTTAAATGCTCTGCCCTTAGCCTCTTTGCCTTTTGCAAAACGAACCCGGGCAATAAATATAGTAGCGCAATGGCTACGTTTGTTAACGCAATTTCAAATCCCATATAATAAAACTATAGCAAAAGTGCCGCTATAAGTTAATTATCGGCACTTTTATTAAAAATTATTACTTGTTTTTTCGTTTGTATTCCTCAATTACTTCGGCATACTTTTGCCTAACCTCTTTGGCAACCGTTTGCCAACTGCGATAAATTGTTTTATGCGCTCTATCGCCAATTTCGTTAAGCTTTGCCTTATCGTTTATAGCCTGCAGTATTTTATCGGCATAAGCCTGCTTATCGGCAACCGTTAAAAAGCCGTTAAACCCGTCTATAACCTCTTCAGCGGCACCAGTGCCCTCTACCAAAACGGCAGGAAGCTTATGCGCGGCAGCCTCTATCGTTACCAGCCCACTCGTATCAAATTCAGAGGGGAATAAAAACAAATCACTGCGCAAATAGTAGCCTTGTAAAAGCTCTCTATCTTGCAAAATGCCGGTAAAAATCGTATTTTCGGCAATACCAACTTCTTTTACGTATTTTTTATAATCCTCAAGGTCAAATCCACCGCCTACTACCAAATAGGTAAAATTAACACCCTTATCCTTAAGTATTTTAAGCGAATCGGCAATCAGCCTTATATTTTTATAATTTGCCGTTCTACCAACAAAGGCAAACACGTTTTCTTTGCCTAACAAACCGTGCTTTTCGTTTACTCTATTTATTAGCTCTTCGGCGTTTGATGGATAGCAAAAATCGGTACCGTTGCGAATAATTTCTACCCTTCCGGTATATCCGTAGTCGCGAATTATCTGCTCTGAATTTTTACTAACCAGCCACACGCAGTCGGCGTTGTTATAAACCTTCATTATGTATTTAAGCGCAATTTTACTAAGTGGGCGGCTACCCTTTAAAACGCGCATAAAGTCATCGTAATACTTTGTATGCAAGGTGGCAACCATAGGCACGCCGTTTGCCTTTGCCATTCGCCTTGCAAATCGCCCCATCGAAAATGGGGTTTGGGCGTGATAAACGTCAAAATCGGCTTGCTTTAGCATCTTTTTTAAGCCAAAGTCAAGCTTTGGCAATGCAAACGGATACCCCTCGAAAGCCTTTAACGCTCTGCACCTTATTACGTTATATTTTGCACCCTCTTTAGGAGCTTTTACCCCCCTTGCTTTAGGCGCTATTAAGCAAACCTCGTCAGTTTCGGCAAGTTGGTTGCAAGTATTATGAACAACCTGCACCACCCCATCTACTATAGGATAGTAGGTATCTGAAAACTGGCATATTTTAAATTTTTTCATTAAATAAATTCCTTTTTAATCTTATTCCCACTCCGTCTGTTAAAAACCGTTTAGCGGCGTTTATACCTTGCAAACGCCCCGCTAATAATTTGCAATAATAACCCTTATGCCTATTATTGCTGCAATTACTTTTTTATATCTTTTGTGTTAACAAAATAATAACATATTGTTAACAAAATGTAAAAGATTTTTTATCCTAATTTTTAAATTTATTTGCCTTTTAAGCACTTTTAACTTTTAAGCTTTTGCGATTTTGCAAGTTTTTGGGCTAAAAAAGCAAAAACAGGCGGAATTTTGGCGTTTTTTTGTGCTATTTTGCTACTATTACTTGACTTAAATATTATTTTATACTAAAATAATGGTATGAAAAAGTCGTGTTCGGTTTTATTGTTTATATTATGCGCGCTGTTTACGCTGATTTTGTATTCTGGAGATTTTTCAGTTACAGCCCACGCAGAGCTTATTTCTACCTCGGAGCTAGAATATTTCGAGCTAAATAAGCCGCTGTGCGTGTTCAGCGAGGGCGACGTGGTTTATATTGCAGAAAAAGAGCTCGTGGTTATCTACCATAACGATACCTACGATAAAATCGACTTTTCGGGCTATTCTATAAACCAAATGCAAAAGTGTGGCAATCATTTGCTAATTCTTTCTAACGAAGAGCTGTTTTCATTAAATCTTGCAACGCACGAGGTTGCTCCTATTTTATTAAACGGCCAACCGCTAAACACCGTTCACTCATTTGCCGTTAACGGCTTAACCTTTGCGGTTAACTACGGCGATCAGCAAATTGCACTTTTTGAGGTTTACGACAGCGAAAACTTTTTATTCACTAAAATGGCAGACGTGCTAAACAAAACGGTAGAAAATTCTCCCGTTTTAGCGCTTTCTGGCGACCTTTCGGTTTGGTACTTCAGCCCCTACACCATGCAGATTCATCAAATTAATAACCAAATCGGCATGCAAGGGCCTTATAAAAAGATTTCACTCAATAGTATTGAACACTTTCAGTTTGAAGATAAGCTGTATTATAAAGCAAACGACGTTATTTATTCGCTAGGCATTAATTTAGAGCAAATGCCGCAAACGGTGGTCGATCTCACTCAATACGGCATTTCGGGCAGCGGCGATTTCTTTATAAACGGCAACAAAATTTTAGTGTGCGATACCGCTAAAAACCGCGTTATTGAATACGATATAAGCCTCGGCGATTTTACAGGCTTTGAAATTAGCTTTACTAAAATTTCTCTGCCCGAAAATTTCGCCCTTGCACTCAATACCGCTCCTACCTATATTAACGTGGTGGCAGGCGTTAAGCTTTACGATATTAACCTCGTTAATTCCTTTGAAAAAGGCTATTTCGTGTTTAACGGCTATTACAGCCAAGAGGTTAACTCTGATTATTTGGTTATCGATGAAATAAGTGGCAGATATTACCTAATAGCAGGCGATTGCATCGCTTTGGTCATGAAGGAAGACTATCAGCCCACCCCCATAAACCAAACGCAATTTGGCAGCGAGGTTTACCTTTCAAACGACCTTTCTACCTACCTATACCCCCGCCTTACAAGTGAGTTTTTAAGCCTTGGCCTTAATAAGCATCAAAAAGTTACCCTCGTTAGTCAGTTGAGCTTCCGCGGTGTAGATTACAGCATTATTAGTTGCGACGGGTTGGTGGGCTACGTTCCCTCAAGCTTTATTTTAAGCGGTATTTATACCCCGCCCGCTGTTTATACCTATAAAACCGCAACGACCTATAATCATGCGGCAAGCGTTTATTCATCTGAAGACCTTTCACAAAAAGTTGACAGCCTTTCGCCCTATAGCAAAGTAGTTATCTTAAGCGAATACGGCAACTGCTATCAAGTTAAATACGGTAACGACCAAATAGGCTTCGTAAGCAAAAATGAGGTTGTAAAACGCGGCACTTTTACCGTAAGGATTGTTATAGTAGTTATTTTGGTTGCAATAGCATTCTTGGTAAGCTGCATTCACTTCGAGCTTAAATACCTCTACGCTAAACGCAGATTAAAAACCAATACGCACAAAAATTCATATAAATAATTTGTAAAAATTTATTTTAAGGCTACGGCATACCGTAGCCTTTTTTGTTGCCATTTTCCCCTTTTGCAACAATCTTTTAACACTTTTATACATTTTTCGCCTTTATTAGTTATTCTTTACCTTTATTAGCCTTTTTTCGCCTTTAAAAAACGCCAAAAATCCACAAAAACCCCCTCTATAGGTTGATTATCGCAACTTTTGTTTTGTTTTAACCAACTTAAAAATCAATAATATCGTTAGCAAAGCGCCCTATATTTTTTACACTAAAAAAGCACCGCTTAAAATAGCGATGCTTTTGCTTTTTATTAAACTAAAACCACGTTAATCGCGCTATAGGCTTACTTTTGAGTTTTATTAATGGTAATATAAAGCTCGTTTAACTGCTTTTCTTCAACGGTTGAAGGAGCTTCGCTCATTAAGCAAGATGCGGTTTGAACCTTGGGGAATGCAATAACCTCTTTAATAGAATCGCATTTAGTAATAAGCATTACCAAACGGTCTAAACCGAGAGCTAATCCGCCGTGAGGAGGAGTTCCGTAGTTGAATGCATCCACAAAGAAACCAAATTTGCGCCTTATTACCTCGTCGGTTAAGCCGAGGGCGTTAAACACGTTCTTTTGAACCTCGCGCGAGTGTATTCTTATAGAGCCGCCGCCTGCCTCTTGACCGTTGATAACCAAGTCGTATGCCTTTGCGTGCATTTTAAGAGGCTCGGTAAATAAAAGATGTAAATCTTCTGTTTTGGGTGCAGTAAACGGATGGTGAACGGCAACTATTCTATCCTCTTCTTCGCTATATTCAAACATGGGGAAGTCGGTTACCCATAAAATATCGTAACGGTTGGGATCGATAAGGTTGAATTTTTCTGCCAAATGGATACGTAATCCGCCAAGCGTATTGAATACGGTGGTGTTTTTATCGGCAGCGATAAATAAAACGTCGCCCTCTTCAAAGTTACATTCTTTGCTAAACGCTGCAATTTGCTCTTCGGTTAAAAACTTCATTATAGAAGACTTTAAGCCATCGCCCTTTTTGTGCGTTACCCAGCAAAGACCTTTTGCGCCTAAAGTTTTAACAAATTCTACAAGCGCGTCTAACTCCTTTCTAGAAAGCTTATCGGCAAAGCCCTTTGCGTTAATTGCTCTAACGCTACCGCCTGCAGCTACTGCGTTCGAAAAAACGGCAAACGTACTATCTAAAAAGCAACCGGTAATATCAACAAGCTCCATACCAAAGCGAGTATCGGGCTTATCTGAACCAAAGCGGTTCATCGCCTGTTCGTAGGTCATCGTTTTAAAATGCCCTTCGCCTAAATCAATATTTAAGGTCGATTTAAAAATACGTTTAATAAGCCCCTCAACGGGATACATAACGTCTGTTTCGTCTTCAACGAAGCTCATCTCAAGGTCGATTTGAGTAAATTCGGGTTGACGGTTTGCGCGTAAATCTTCATCGCGGAAGCATTTTGCAAGTTGATAATATCTATCCATACCTGCAATCATTAAAAGCTGCTTATAAATTTGCGGAGATTGTGGAAGTGCGTAAAAACACCCTTCATGAATTCTTGAAGGCACTAAATAATCGCGCGCACCCTCTGGTGTAGATTTACCTAGGAAGGGAGTTTCGATTTCTAAAAATCCGTTTTCATCTAAATAGTCGCGGGTAACTTTAGAAATGGTGTTACGCACGATAAATTTATTTTGTAAGCTTGGGCGGCGTAAATCTAAATATCTGTATTTAAGCCTTAAAGCCTCGTTCGCATTCGTTTCGTCTACTATTTCAAAAGGCGTGGTGTCTGCCTCTGATAAAATTTTGAGTTCACTTGCTAAAATTTCAACGTCGCCCGTTGCAATCTTGGTGGTTTTTGAAGAACGTTCGCGTACTACGCCCTTTACGGCAAGAACGTATTCCGAGCGAATTTGTTCCGCCTTTTCAAACACCTCTTTTGCGCAAGTTTCGTCAAATACTATTTGAACGATCCCCGTACGGTCGCGAAGATCTACGAAAATCAAGCTACCCAAATTCCTTCTTTTTTGAGTCCAGCCGGTTACTACTACCTCTTTTCCCACAAAGCTTTGGTTAAAAGTTCCGCAGTAATCGGTTCTCTTTAATCCGTTTAAAAATTCTGCCATATTTACTATCTCCTAAGTAAAATCTTTACTGAAAAATTACTGTTTTATGTTAAAAAGTGGGGCTATAAGCTGATTAGCGCGAATTTACTATTAATTAGTAATTACGCCGTGTAGTTATCAAAATAGCCTTGAACCAAAACGATTGGCGTTCCTTTATCGCCACTACCAGAAGTAAGGTCGCAAAGCGAACCGATAAGGTCGGTTAAGCGGCGAGGGGTTGTCCCCTGCGAAACCATATTGCCAACTAAGTCACTTTCTTTATTTTTAATAAAATCTTTTATTGCTTGCTTAAGCTCGTCACCTTTAAGATGTGCAAAATTATTATCTGCAAGGTATTTGAGTTTAACTTCGTTGGGTTGGCCAACAAGCCCTGCCGTATAAGCGGGCGAAACTACGGGGTCTGCAAGCTCCCAAATTTTACCAACGGGGTCTTTAAACGCTCCGTCTCCGTAAATCATAACCTCAACGTTTTTACCGGTAAGCTCTTTTATTTTAGCTTGAATTCCGTCAACAACCGGTTGGCAATTATCGGGGAAAAGTTTAACAGTATCTTCCGTAGCCTTGTTAGAGCCCAGCAAGCCGTACTGAGCGTTGCATCCGCCCATAGAACCAGGAACGGTCATTATATCGTCGAGCGAATAAACGTTTGCGCCCTTTGATTTGAGTATGCGTTTAGTGCGAGCGCGGGTGTGTATGTCGCAATTGATAACGTTGCTAGTATAGTTTAGTATTGCTTTGCAGTCGTTAGCAAAAATAATCTCAACTTCAGCGCCGCATTCCGTAATAAGATTTTTGTAGTATTCAACGTAGTCAACGCCGGTAAATTCGTGCTTTTTATACCCAAAAAGTTCGCGATATTTTTGCTCGCTAAGTACGTCTATATATGGATTAACGCCACTTTCATCAACTTGATCAAGCGAAATTAAATGGTTACCAACCTCATCTGAAGGATAGCTAAACATTAATACTATTTTTTTAAGGCCTTTTGCCATTCCTCTTAAGCAAATTGCAAAACGATTGCGTGAAAGAATTGGGAAAATAATACCCACCGTACCGTCGCCAAATTTAGATTTTACGTCGTTTGCGATGTCTTCAGTAGAGCAATAATTGCCCTGTGCGCGCGCTACTACCGCCTCGGTAATAGCTATAACGTCTTTGTCGTTCAATTCAAAACCGGCTGAATTACTAGCGTTAATAACGCTACTAACAACCACTTCAACGATATCATCGCCCTGTTTAATAATCGGAGCGCGGATTCCGCGTGATACAGTACCCACTAATCTTTCTGCCATAATAATAGCTCTCCTTAAAATTTCATACGCGTTTATTATATCAAATACTTTTACCGTTTGTAAAGTATTTATAAGCTTCTTTAAAAAGTAAACGCTTTTTTTTAATTATAAAATAATTAAAGTTGCAAAAAGTTTAAATGTTAAAAGTTCCCCGTTTTTTAATTTTAACCTCTTTAAAATTACTTTTACAGGTTAAAACACACTCGTTAAAAAACCTAATTTGCTCACCGCAAGCGTTAAACGCACAATTTTTATCACTTGCAACAACTGCCGTATCAACACCGTAAACGTATGAATAAAACTCTGCCGCAACTGATGCTTTTTTAGGCAATAAGTCGGCGTATAAGTTGATTATCGCACCACAACCGCAATAAGTAAATGCCTTTATTGCCTCCGGCAAAAATAAATCTTTATCAACTAAAACGCCAATTTTTACACCGCTAGCATTTATTATTTTACAACCGTATGCGCTTGATAATTTTTGCTCGTAGCAGTTCATATCGCAAATAGAAATAAGCTTTCCTTCTTCAAACACAAACACCGATTTGCGTTTTATACCGCAATTATCAGAAGTTGCGCCCACAAGCAAAATTCCGCCACGTGCTTTACACACCCGCCCTAAAGTAACTAGCTGCTTACTGCTTCCGCTTAACTGCTTGCGATAATTAATTTCTTCGCACACGCCAAAGGGAATAACGGTTAAATCGCTTTTGTTTAAGCCTTGCTGTATCTCGAATTTATCATTTAAATTTTCTTCTATGCCCTTAATTACGTAAATTTGCATACAACACCCCTTAAATATTGTATTTTTTATAAACGATTTGTGTTACAAAGAGCTTTTAAGTATAAAAAAACAATTTTTTTCTACGATAAAGCAAAAAAAAAGAGTGAATTAAATCACCCTCCTTTAGATTAAACGCGCTTACATAAGCCCGTTTAAAATATTTTTAATTTCATCAGTAGAATTTGCCTCGAATATTTTTAGCTTACCCTCTTTGCCACCTCTAACTCCTTTTAAAAGCTGGGCGCAAAATTTACGCATAGCGTGAGCAACCAAAATATCGTCGCACTCGGCTTTACGTAAATCCATCAAATAAAAAGCACAATCCTTAATAGTCATATTGCTTTTTGTATTAGTAAGAGAGGCAAAAAGTAAAGGATTACTAAGCGCACCACGGGCAATTGCAACACCGTCTGCTCCCGTACGGTCAATCATATAATCACAATCTTGTTCAGTAAATAATCCACCGTTGGCAATTACCGGAATTTTAACCGATTTTTTAACCCTTTCAATTTCATCAAAGTGCACTTTACCGCTATATAGCCCCACTTTTGTTCTTCCGTGAACGGTTACAAGGCTTGCACCCGCTTGTTCCATTCTCTTTGCAAAATCACAAGCTAAAAGCTTTTCGTCGTATATTCCCGCTCTAAATTTTACGGTAATAATTTTACCCGACTTAACGCACTCACTAACTATTTTTTGGGCAAGCTCAGGCTCTTCCATAAGCCTAGAGCCCTCGCCGTTAGAATATATTTTATTAACCGGGCAGCCCATGTTGATATCAACTACGTCGTAAGCGGCAAGATACTCACTTTCGCAAGCCCAGCGCAAAATATCAGGTTCTCTTCCAAAAAGCTGAACGGCGGTAAAACCCTCGTTTTTATCTTTTGCTAACAGCTCGCGAGTGTTTTCACTCTTATATTTAAGCCCTTTAGCAGAAACCATTTCGGTTACTGTAAGTCCTGCCCCAAGTTTAGTGCAAAGTGACCTAAACGCCTTATCAGTATACCCTGCCATAGGCGCAAGTATAACGTTATTTTGTGCAGTTAATCGACCTATATCAAGACTTTTTAATTTCATTATA
>JAFTIY010000028.1 GCA_017456665.1 Clostridia bacterium
GGCATTAAGGTTAGCGGCTTTATAGGCAAAATTTCTTTTACCAAGCCCACTCGCGCATATCAAACGCTGATTGTTAACGGCAGATACGTTGTAGATAATACCGTGGGATCGGCAATCGCCAATGCATACGGCGGTTATCTTATGAAAAGGCAGTACCCCTTTTATGTTTTAAATTTAGATATACCCACTCAATCGGTAGACGTAAACGTTCATCCCAGAAAAGCAGAAGTGCGCTTTTCGAATAACCAAATTATTTATGCGGCAGTATATTCTACGGTTACCAAGGTTTTAGACGGATCTTCTGCGGCTTTAGAAATTATAAAGGAAGACGGCTCGCAGTTTTCTTACAAAGAAGAGGGTAGGGGCGAAATTATTCAGCCTATAACCTATCAAACTGAAGAAGATAACAACGCTACTTCTTCGGCTGACGTTTTTGCCGAAAAAAGTGATAAAAAGCAGGCTATAAAGCAATTATCAGATAAAAACACCTTCGGATACGATTACGCAAAACGGGGCTCGGGCTACGCTTCAAGCTCAAGCACGCTCGTGTTTAACGATAGCGGTTATCTTGGCGAAATGCAGCAGGATAAGGAGCAAGGAGTTGACGTTTTTGCCGAAAATAAAAAATATATCGAAAAGCTTGAGCGCGAAAAACAGCTTAAAGAGCTAGCTTACAAGCAGCAGGAAATTGAAGTAGAAGTTCCAATGGTTTACGTTGGGCAACTGTTTAACACCTATCTTATCTTCCAAATGGGAAGCGATATGTTTTTAATAGATCAACACGCTGCGCACGAACGCTTGATTTACGACGAGTTGTGCGAAAAGGCGCAAAATAGCGATCTCGGCAGCTTACCTCTCCTTTTACCTTATACGTTTAACGTGGCAAGGGAAGATTTTAACTGCATTTATACCCGTATGGATCAATTTAGAAGTATGGGGTTCGATATAACCAACGTGGGAGATAGCTCTTTTAAAATAAGTGCAATTCCTTGCGATTTGAGCGAAATTAATTTAAAAGAGTTTTTTGACGATATTTTATACGACGATTCTTTTAAAAATGAAACTATTACCCTTACTTTGCGTGAAAAGCTTATGCAAAAGGCGTGCAAACACGCAGTTAAAGCGGGCGATAAGCTTACCTCAAAGGATATCGATAGCCTTATGGCAAAGCTAAAGGGTAATTTTGGGCTTCGTTGTCCGCACGGGCGTCCCGTTGCAGTTAAGGTTACTAAACAAGAAATCGAAAAGTGGTTTAAGCGCATAGTTTAATTTTGTAAACTTGCCGTTAATCGCGCTATAGCCCCACTTTTTTATAAAACACATTCGTTTTTATACGTTTTTTTATAAAGGTTAACTTATGAATACTGTTGAACAGCTTATACAAACAAGCGAAAATAAATGTAAAGGTTGCTTTAAAATTGCAGACGAAATTGCCCTTTACAATCAAGAAAAGGTTTTAAAGGCCTTTTGGGATAATAAGGTTGCGCTTCGCCATTTTGCTCAAACTTCGGGATACGGTTACGGCGACGAGGGTAGAGATACCTTAAACGCCATTTACGCTCAAGTGTTCGGCGCGCAAAGGGCTATAGTTTCGCCTTCAATAGCTTCTGGAACGCACGCGTTAAGCCTGGGGCTATTCGGCGTTTTGCGCCCGGGCGATACAATGCTTTCGGTAACGGGCGAGCCTTACGATACGCTAAAAGACGTTATCAGCGGAAAAAATATTGGCTCGCTATCCGATTTTGGCGTTAATTATCAAAGCATTCCCTTGCTTAAAAACGGCAATATTAATTTAAAAAGAGTATTAAAGGTTATTAGCGAAAATAAAATTGCAATGCTGTATATTCAGCGCTCTCGCGGGTATGCTTGGCGAAATTCTCTTTCGGTAGATAAAATCGGGCAGTTTGTTGAAGCTGTTCGCTCTGCGGAATACGAGGGTTGTATTTTCGTTGATAACTGCTATGGGGAATTTGTAGAAAAAAAAGAGCCTACCGAGGTCGGCGCAGACGTTGCGTGCGGTTCTCTTATTAAAAACCCCGGCGGTGGGCTTGCTCCTACCGGCGGTTATATCGTAGGTAGCGAAAAATATATTTCGCAAATTGAGGGTAGGGTAACCGCTCCGTCTATCGGTTGCGAAGTAGGATCTTACGCTTTTGGTTATCAGTATTTTTACCAGGGCTTGTTTTTAGCTCCGCACACGGTAAATCAAGCAGTAAAGGGAAGCTTGCTCATAGGTATGGCGATGAGCATACTCGGCTATCAAACGTTGCCTAAAATGGGCGTAACCCCTTGCGATATTACCCGTTCAATTATTTTTAACGATGAAAAGAGATTAATAGATTTTATACAGTCGGTTCAAGAAGTTTCTCCTGTAGATAGCTACGTAAGCCCAATTCCGTGGGATATGCCCGGCTATGAAGATGCCGTAATTATGGCTGCGGGTTGCTTTGTTGCAGGATCTTCTATAGAGCTTTCGGCCGATGCGCCCGTAAAGCCGCCGTACGTTGCATATTTGCAAGGGGGCTTAACCTACGAGCACTGTAAAATTGCACTCAAGCAAATGCTTAAAAAGCTTATATAAACGGTAGGGGTAAAGGGTTCTTTACCCCATATGTTTTTTAGGTAAAACCGGATATTTGCAAAGACTTTACGTTTGGCAAAGGTTTAATATATTATTGAGTTTAAAAATTAATAAAAGTGGCGATAATCGACTTATAGCCCGATTTTTAAGCGATAATGGGGATAAAAAGATTTATCGGCGTTTGGATTTTAGTGTTTATCAAACAAACGGTTAAGTAGTTGTCTTTATAAAAATCAACCATTGTTTGTGTTATCGCCTAAAAAATATCACTTCAAGTATTTAAATTTATGAAAGAAGAAAGAAAAAAGTTAATAAAAAAACTTATAATAAGCGGTGGTGCTATTATTGCAATAGTAATCGTAGCTTATTTAATATTGAGAGCGTTAGGGGTTACCGAACTTACGCAAGAGCAGCTACAACAGTATATACAAAGCAAAGGCGCAATCGCACCGATTATATTTATTGCGGTAAGCTTTTTGCAGGTTACCCTCGTTCCCATTCCCGGGTCTGTTACGATAATTGCAGGCAATTATTTGTTTGGGCCACTTTGGTCATTCGTTTATTCTTATATAGGAATGTTACTCGGTGCAATGTTTGCCTTTTTCTTGGGAAAAGTAGTTGGAAGACCGTTTGCAAATTGGCTTGCGGGCGGAAAAGACAAGGTAGACGAGTGGCTTATTAAGCTTCGCGGTAAAGAAAAGGTAACCTTATTTTTTATGTTTTTCTTTCCATTTTTTCCAGACGATATACTTTGTACGGTAGCAGGATTAATGCCTATTTCGTACGGTGGTTTTTTTGTAATGCAGGTAATAACGCGCGCAACGTCGATAGCGGCTACGTTGTTTTTTATGTCGGGCGAAATAATCCCATGGTCGGGCTGGGGACTTGTACTGCTAGTACTCGTTGCGGTCGTTTGTATTGTTGCGTTCGTAATAGCCTTTATTAAAGCAGAAAAAATAGACGCGTTTTTTAATTGTTTAACGCGTAAAGTTTATTATAAAAACAAGTATTTTATGGGCCGCCAAAAGGATAAGGAGGCAGGAAAATGGAGGTACGTAGGCGAAAAAATTCAACTAAACGGTATAAAATGGAGCGTTGCCGCCGCATATTTATTTAGCGACGGAATAACCGTTGATATATATTCGCCGTCGAGTAAAATATTAAAGCTACAAAAGGTGAATTTTGACGCTGAGTTAGAGGTTGATGGCTTTAAGGTGCAACCAGAATATGCTTATGAAATTAATTATTACGGTAAAAAGCTAATGAGCGGTAGCTTTGAACAAAAAAAGGGGGCGGATTTTGTTAAGCATTACAGACTGCCACTAAAAAACGGCAGAAAATTTTTAAGAGTGGGCTTTAAGGTAAAAAGAGCAAAAGAAAGAATGGGATTAGCTTTAATTTTAAAAACTGCCCAAGGCCAAACTCAAAAAATAAACCTTGATGCGAAAAAGAGCAAAGGGATAAAAGGTGTTGTTGATTTGGTAAAGGATTAAACCTATCATATATATAATAGGTAAGCACTTTTGCAAAACCGTAAAAACAAAACTAAAGATAAGCTAAAAATACAAAAAATGGCAAAAAAACGTTTGACATTATAGTTGCGTTGTGATATTATATTAAGGCTGACAAGCAGAAGTTACCCTTCTCGCCGTTTAGCTTAAGTTGAAACGGCTCATAATTTTCTTGTATAATGCGCGTAAGGCGCGTTCAGGTAAACTATGTTATTATTCGGGTTGCACTATGCTTTGCAGCCCGATATTTTTTTAAGAAGGGAAGGTATACTGTTATTAAAAACCAGCATCAAATCAACGACGAAATAAGAGATCGCGAAGTCAGACTTATTGGCGAAAACGGCGAGATGTTAGGGGTTATGAGCGCTCGTGCAGCTTTAGAAATTGCTGAACAGGCAGATCTCGACCTCGTTAAAATTTCACCTAACGCTGTTCCGCCCGTTTGCAAGGTTATGGATTACGGCAAATTTAAGTTCGAAACGCTAAAGCGCCAAAAGGAAGCAAAGAAAAATCAAAAAACCGTTGAGGTTAAAGAGGTTTGGCTTTCGATGACCATTGACGTTGGCGATCTTAACGTTAAGGCAAAGCAGACCTTAAAGTTTTTAGCCGAAGGAAACAAGGTTAAGGTTTCTATCCGCATGAGAGGCAGACAGAATGCGCACGCAGATTTGGGCGTTGAAGTTATGAATAAATTTGCCGCTATGCTCGGCAATGCTGCTATTATCGAGAAAAAGCCCCTTACTGAAAACCGCAACATCATTATGATCGTTGCTCCAGCTACCAAGTAAGGCTTAAAATATGTAATAAAAACGGAGGAATTATATTATGCCTAAAATGAAAACGCACAGCGGTGCAAAGAAACGCTTTTCTGTAACTGCAAGCGGAAAAGTTAAAAGAGGACATCAAAACAAGAGCCACATCCTCAGCAAAAAAGACACTAAGAGAAAGAGAAGATTAAGAACCACTACCTACGTTTCCAGCGCACAGGAAAAAATGGTAAAAAGTCTTATTCAAGCTTAATTAAGGGAGGGTTATTATGCGTATTAAAAGAGGCGTTAATGCTGTTAAAAAACGTAGAAAAATATTAAAACTTGCTAAAGGTTACTTTGGCGCTAAAAGCAAACTTTATAGAATAGCTCGTCAAGCAGTTATGAAATCTCTTGCCTATGCTTACGTTGGCAGAAAGGCTAAAAAGAGAGATTTTAGAAAACTTTGGATTGCCAGAATTAATGCTGGTTGCCGCTTAAACGGTTTATCATACAGCAAATTTATGTATGGTTTAAAGCTTGCAGGCATCACCTTAAACAGAAAGGTTCTTGCTGATATGGCTATTAACGACGCTAACGGTTTTGCAGCTCTTTGCGAAACTGCTAAATCAAAACTTAACTAAGTTATTTTTGGGGCTGCCCTTATTTTCGGCAGCCCGTTTTTACATTAGTTTATGATAACGTCTAAACAAAATCAACAGGTTAAATTCGTTTGCTCTTTAAAGCAAAAAAAATACCGCGAACAAAGCGGTTTGTTTGTGGTTGAGGGAGCAAAAATGATTTTTGACGGTATAGCTTGCGGTCAAAGTATCGTAGAAATTTTTGCAACCGAAAAATATTTAAATACATTTCCCTCTGATATAAAGTTTACTTTAGTTAGCGAAAACGTGTTTAATTATATGAGCGACGAGGTTACGCCACAGGGCGCTTTAGCCGTTGTGAAAATTAATAAAAGTGAGGCTATAGGTCGATTAACACGTTGTTTATTGCTTGATAGGGTGCAAGACCCGGGCAATATGGGTACGATTTTGCGTATTTGCGCGGCGTGCGGTATTAAAAGTGTTTTTACTATTGATTGCGTTGATGCTTATTCGCCTAAGGCCGTTAGATCGTCGATGAGCGGTATTTATCACGTTAACGTTATTAAAACTACCAAAGAACAGATAGTTGCTGCGTTAAAGGAGCAGGGCGTAAGCCTTATCTGCGCCGATATGAACGGAGAGAGTTTGTTCTCTTTTGATAAAGTTGAAAATTTTTGCTTGTGCATGGGCAACGAGGGCAACGGCATTTGTGATTATTTAATCGATAATGCAAGCAGCGTTTTATCTTTACCGATGAAAAGCGGGGTAGAAAGCCTAAACGTTGCGGTTGCTACCGCCGTTATTTTGTACAATTTAACATTTAACATTTAAGGAGAAAATTATGTCAGGTCATAGCAAGTGGGCTAATATTAAAAATAAAAAAGCTAAAACCGATGCTGCAAAGGGAAAAATCTTTACAAAAATCGGTAGAGAAATAGCAGTTGCTGCAAAAGCCGGGGCAGACCCTTCAACCAACTCTAAACTTGCCGACGTTATCGCTAAAGCAAAGGCTGCAAATATGCCTAACGATAACATTAAAAGAAGTATTTTAAAGGCAACGGGCGAGCTGGGCAACGTTAACTACGAAAACCTCGTTTATGAGGGTTACGGCATTGGCGGTAGTGCAGTTATCGTAAGCTCGCTTACCGAAAATAAAAACAGAACGGTTGGCGAGGTTCGTCATATTTTCGATAAATACGGCGGAAGCTTGGGTACTACCGGTTCTGTATCTTTTATGTTCCAAAATTTAGGTATTTTGGTTATTGAAAGAACGGTTGAGCTCGACGAAGATACCGTTATGGAGCTTGCTTTAGATGCAGGCGCAGACGACGTTATTACCGAAGATGACGTTTATGAAATCAGAACAACTCCCGCTGCATTCTCTGCTGTAAGAAATTATTTTGAAGATCGCGGTTATACCTTTATCGAAGCTTCGGTTCAAATGGTTCCCAACGATAAAATAACCTTAAACGAAGATCAATTAGTTACCTTTAATAAAATGCTCGACGCATTTGAAGATAACGACGACGTTCAAGATATTTACCACAACGTAGAACTTCCTGAAGAAGAGGATGAAGACTAATTTTTATTAACGAAAATAGCGCTTTTGCTAAATTGCAAAAGCGCGTTTTTTATCGTTGAATATGCCGTTAATCGCGTTATAGGCATGCTTTTTAATAAAACTGCAATAAAAAATCCTTAAGCAATACTAAGCTTAAGGATTTTATGTTTACATATATTTTAAATATTCTGCATTTTCTTGAAGTTGCTTGGGAATAACCACGGTGTCGAAATCTACGTAGTATTTTTTACCGGTGTGGTTGTAATAGTCGCAAAGAGAAACGAGCAAGGTCATAATAGTAGTTATTGGGAGAGAAACAACAAGGCCTGCGCCCAAAGTAAACACTGCAACCGAAACGTTTACGTAGAATATAAGCATAACCAAAAAGCTGTAGCTTGTTAAAAGCCCTTTTAGGTTTGAGCGGTTTTTAAAGGTGTTAACAAACGCTTGACCTACGCTTTGATTTTCTACCACCATATTGGGTAGGAAAAAAGAAAATACTGTAAATTTAAAGCTGATTGCAAAGATTATAAATATTAGTGAAAGAATTATTGCAAATATAGAAATTAACCTAATTCCGTAAACTCCGATAAGTGCGCCCAACAAAATTACCAGCGTGTCGAACAGCATAACTATAGGAACAATGATTATTGCATATAAAAACGCTTTGCCGAGATTTGCAAAAAGGGTGGGAATTAAACTGAATTTTGTGCCTGCGCTCATATAACCGCTATAAAGCGAACTAACTGCGTAATTGCCCATGCGGAGTATTACGTTATAAAAGAATATACAAGCGGAGGTTTTTATTCCTACCACGGTAAATATAGAAACGTTGCTTCGTAGCATTGCGATAAAGCCTTCGAAAGCGGTGGGCAATTCGTCTATATCTATGCCGTAGCCCTTAACGAAATCTGTAAAAATATGGATTATTGCATCCCATAAGGCGTGAGCTTGATCGGATTGGAAAAGGTGCAATAAATCGTTGTAAAGGGTAAAGTATATAATAAGCACTGCAACAGACGCGGTTATAAGCCTAAATAATGCAGCTTTATAAATTACACTGGCATTGCTTATCAATATTCTAAAGGCGTTTCTTATACGCATAACACACCTCTCGTTTTTTGTATACTTATTTTACAATATATGGCAAAAGTTGTCAACTTATTTTTACATTTAGTAAAAATTGCTTGAAACGTAAGATTACCCTTGTTAACTAAATGGATAAAAAAGGAAAAAATTTTTAGCCACTTTTAAGAGTAATCTAAATGTTAACGCGTTTTAAAAAACAATTTTAAAACACTTATAAGGTGAGATAATTGCGCTATAGGGGCACTTATTTTCTGTTTTTAGCCCATTCTTTCATGCGGAGCTCGCGCGAGAGAATTTTCTTTCTTAATCTTATGCTCTTGGGAGTAAGCTCAACGAGCTCGTCGTCAGCAATAAATTCCATGCATTGTTCTAAGCTTAAAACGGTGGGCGTTATGAGCTTAAGAGCTTCGTCGCTTCCGCTTGCACGGTTATTGGTAAGCTGTTTCTTTTTGCAAACGTTAACGGCAAGTTCATCTTCGCGAGAGTTTTCGCCAACTATCATTCCTTCATAAACCTCTACGCCTGCGCCGATAAATAGGGTGCATCTTTCTTGAGCGTTAAATAGACCGTATTGTGTGGTAGTACCGCTGTCAAAGCAAACCAAGCTTCCGCGGTTACGCTCCTTTATATCGCCCTTGTAGGGTTCGTATCCGTCAAAAACGTGGAACATTACGCCAAAGCCCTTGGTGTCTGTAAGCATTTCGCTGCGGTAGCCTATTAAACAGCGTGAAGCGATTT
This sequence comes from Clostridia bacterium, assembly GCA_017456665.1. Classification (GTDB taxonomy): domain Bacteria; phylum Bacillota; class Clostridia; order Christensenellales; family Borkfalkiaceae; genus HGM11416. The sequence continues at coordinate 8,829 of JAFTIY010000028.1, forward strand.
TAAATTCAAGCTTTGTTTCGCCGTTTTCGTTGGGACTCATGGTTGTAAGTTCGCCCTTTCTTTGGCCAATTTTATTCATAACTGCGCCAACGTACTCGTCGGGAACTTCAATTACCAGATGTTCAACGGGCTCGTAGCACTTGCCCTCAATTTCTTTAAAAATTACCTTAGGGCGCGAAATTTGGAATTCGTAACCTTCGCGGCGCATTTCTTCAACCAAAATAGAAAGATGAAGCTCCCCTCTGCCGTACACCTTGAAAGTGTCGGCACTTTCAGTTTCTTCAACGCGCATGCTTACGTTGGTTTCTACCTCTTTAAAGAGGCGCGCGCGTAAGTGGCGTGAAGTTACGTATTTTCCTTCCTTGCCGGCAAACGGACTGTTGTTTACCATAAACAGCATAGAAATTGTAGGCTCGTCTATAGCAACAAAGGGAAGAGCTTCGGGTGTATCAAGAGCACAGATGGTTTCGCCTATGTTGATTTTTTCGATGCCGTTTATTGCAACTATATCGCCAACCTCGCCGTTTTCAACCTCAACTCTCTTTAAGCCCTCAAATTGATATAGGCGGGCAACCTTACCTTGCGAAACAGTACCGTCTGTATGGCAAATAGAAACCGTTTGGCCTGCGTTGACTTTTCCGCGGATAATTTTACCAATACCAATTCTGCCAACGTATTCATCGTAATCCACGTTGCAAATAATAGTTTGTAGGGGTTTATCAAATTCGCCCTCAGGAGCGGGTACTTCGCTTAAAATTGTATCGAGTAAGGGGGCCATATTTACTCTTTCATCGTTTAAATCTTTAATAGCCCAACCGAATTTTGCGCTTGCGTAAACGGTTTTAAAGTCGAGCTGATCGTCGTTTGCGCCAAGATCAATAAATAGCTCTATAACGCCGTCAATCGTACTTTCAAGGTCGCCTCCCTTATCAATTTTATTGATAACTACAAGGGGCTTTTTGTTTAAGTTTAGCGCTTTTTTAAGAACGTATCTCGTTTGGGGCATTACGCCTTCAACCGCGTCAACGAGTAAAACTACGCCGTCGACCATAGAAAGAATGCGTTCAACCTCACCGCCAAAATCTGCATGGCCGGGGGTGTCGATAATATTTATTTTAGCGCCTTTATAATGAACGGCGGTGTTTTTTGCTAAAATGGTAATACCGCGTTCTCTTTCTAAATCGTTACTGTCCATTACGCGGTCGGCAACAACTTCGTTTTGCCTAAAAACGCCGTTTTGTTTAAGGAGTGCATCAACCAGGGTGGTTTTTCCGTGGTCTACGTGCGCTATAATTGCGATGTTTCGAATGTTTTCTCTTTTCATAATAATCTCCTTTTAACTAAAAAATTATATAACATGCGCGCGCGATTTGTCAAATAAATTGAGCGGTAGTTGTTTTTTATGGGTTAAAGTTTTTGCGTGGCTATTAATTTTTAGAAAAAAATTGATTGTTAGCGGGTAAAAAGATTAAAAAAATATCCGTAGCCTACCGTGTTGTTTAAAAAATAAAAAAATTAGTTTATTTTTTGTGGAAATGTTTAAAAAGATATGTTATAATAATAGGTACTCATAAACTTGCGATATTCGCTTAACGAATACGTAAATATTGAAATTTTTTATGCACGTTTTATATAGGCTTGTTAGGCTTGACGTTATACTGCAAAGGAGGTAAAAGTGATAATGAAAAAGAAAAAGAGCTTACTGAGGGTGTTCGTAGGTTATTACAGACCTTACGTAGGTGCTTTTATTTTTGATATGACTTGCGCCCTTCTTATGTCGGTATGCTCACTCGTTTATCCTGAAATTGCGCGCGGTATTATAAACGTTCACGCTCCGCTTGGGGATTGGCGGGCTATACTTTTTTGGGGCGGGATAATGCTCGCTATATTCGCTCTTAAAGCATTGCTCAATTACTGTGTTAGTTATTGGGGGCATTTGGTAGGAATGAAAATGCAAGGTGATATGCGTGCTGAACTGTTTGCTCACCTTGAAAAGCTTCCTTTTTCGTATTATGATGAAACAAAGGTAGGCTCTATAATGTCGCGTATTGTAAACGATTTGTTTGAGGTTGCAGAACTTGCGCATCACGGGCCAGAAAATTTATTTATTTCACTTATAACGATAATCGGCGCGCTTATAATGATTTTAACCATAGATCCGTGGCTCTCTCTTATAGTTTTTGCGGTTTTGCCTATAATGTTTGCAATAGTTATCGGTATGCGCAAGCAGATGCTAGACGTTTTTAGCCAATCGAGAGAGAAAACTTCGCTTATCAATGCGGGGGTAGAAAGCTCGCTTTCTGGTATACGCGTTTCTAAATCGTATACTGCCGAAGAACACGAAATTGCAAAATTTGGCGAGGCCAACGAGCAGTTTAAAAAAGCCCGCACGCGTAACTACTTGGTTATGAGTAAATTTCATACCGCGATGGGTGCGTGTACCGACGTTTTGTATTTGGTAACCTTGGTTGCAGGCGGTTTATTCTTTGGATTCGGCCTTATAGATGCCGGCGATTTTACAGGCTATATTTTGTATATATCTATGCTCATTAACCCAATACGCACCTTCGTTACCTTGTTTGAACAGGTAGAGGAGGGGCTTTCTGGCTTTAAAAGATTTAGAGAAATTATGGATATCGTTCCCGAAGATTTTAGCGAGGGCAAGGTTGAACTTGGCGTAGCAAAGGGTAATATACTTTTTGACCACGTTAGCTTTTCGTACGATAAAGGGGACGAAGGTGGCGATAATCAACCTATAGAGCGACTTGTTATTAAAGATATGTGCCTTGATATTAAAAAGGGACAAACCGTGGCGCTCGTAGGCCCTTCGGGCGGAGGAAAAACAACGCTTTGTAATTTGATTCCACGCTTTTACGAAATAGATAGCGGTAATATTTATATCGACGGTAAAAATATTCGCGATATAGGGCTTACCGATCTACGACGCAATATCGGCATCGTACAGCAAGACGTGTTTTTGTACGGTGGCACGGTTAAAGAAAATATTGCTTACGGCAAGCAAGGTGCGAGCGATGAAGAAATTATTAATGCGGCAAAGCTTGCCAATATTCACGAATTCGTTTTAAGCCTACCTAACGGTTACGATACTTACGTTGGCGAAAGAGGGGTAAAACTTTCTGGCGGGCAAAAACAGCGCGTTTCGATTGCCAGGGCATTTTTAAAAAATCCGCCCATATTAATTTTAGACGAGGCTACCAGCGCGCTTGATAACGCAACCGAAATGCTCATTCAAGAAAGCTTGGAAAAACTGTCTGAAGGGCGCACTACCATAGTTGTTGCTCATAGGCTTTCTACAATTAAGCAGGCAGATGAAATTATAGTAATTACGAGCGAGGGCGCGGTAGAGCGCGGAACGCACGAACAGCTTTTGGCGGCAAACGGAGTTTATTCTAAGCTTTATAAATATCAGTTTAAAAATTTATAAAAGTGGGGATATAAGTCGATTATCGGCTGTTTTGTAATGGAAAATAGATTTAAAAAAGCTAAAAATTTAATTGCAAACGGCGTAACCTGCGCTATTGTTTCAGCAGATGAAGTTATTACCTCTTGTAAAAAAGGGGTTAAACCTCTTTTAGAAGTAATTAGCTCGGGTAAATGCGTTGTAGGCTGGGTAGCCGCCGATAAGGTGGTTGGCGCAGGCGCTGCTTTTTTATATGCACGTATGCAAATAAGCGCACTTTACGCCGAGGTTTTGAGCGTGGATGCAAAAGAGGTTGTTGAGCGATTTGGCATAGCCGTTGAATACGGCAGTTTAGTGCCGTATATTAAAAATCGCAAGGGCGATGGCGTTTGCCCAATTGAGCAATGCGTTAAGGGGTGCGAAACCTGCGATGATGCTTTTAAAAAAATAAACGAAAGGCTTAACGAGTTAGTAGACTGATAATTTTCGTATTAGGAGAATATTATGATTTATAATCAGTTTAAAGATAAAAAGATTTCTGCTTTAGGACTTGGAACGATGCGCTTCCCGGTAATAGGGGGTAAATACGGCGAGATAGACGAGCAAAAAACGGAAGAAATTGTTGAGTACGCTATAAAAAACGGGATTAATTATTTTGATACGGCGTACGGCTATCACGAGGGTAATTCTGAAAAGGTTATTGGAAAAATGCTTTCTAAATACCCAAGGGAGAGCTTTTATCTTGCAGATAAGTTCCCCGGTTACGATAAAAATAACTTTTTAAAAAAAGAAAGTATTTTTGAAGAGCAATTAAAAAAATGCGGAGTAGATTACTTTGACTTTTATTTATTCCATTGCGTAGACGATAAAAATATAGAATATTATTTAAATCCCGAATACAAGCTCAAAGAGTACGCTTATGCGCAAAAGCAAGCGGGTAAAATTAAACATTTGGGCTTTTCGGTTCACTCAAACGAAAGCAACTTTTTGCGTTTTTTAGAATACTACGGCGATATTATAGAGTTTTGCCAAATTCAGCTTAATTACGTAGATTACGATTTTCAAAATGCAAAGTTTAAGCTCGAGGAGTTGAATAAGCGCAATATTCCCGTTTGGGTTATGGAGCCCGTTAGGGGAGGAAAGTTGGCTCAAATCAAACAGCCGCTTATGGATGAGCTTAAAGCGTTGCGCCCAAGTGAGAGCGCGTGCGGCTGGGCGTTCAGATATTTACAGTCGTTCGACTGCGTAAAAGTTATTTTATCGGGTATGTCTACTTTAGAACAGGTAGTACAAAACGTGCAAACGTTTAACAGTTACGAGCCACTTAACGAAGATGAATTAAAAACAATTTATTCGGTTGGTAAAAGGCTAATTTACGGCGTTCCGTGCACTAACTGTAAATACTGTACTGCGTACTGCCCGCAATCGCTTGATATTCCCGCGCTTATAAAAACCTATAACGAGTGTACGTTTAACGGCTATACCATTCACAAACGTGCAATTGAGCATTTGAGCGAAGATAAAATGCCAAGCGCTTGCCTATCTTGCGGAAAATGTAGCGAGGTTTGCCCGCAAAGTATTAATATTCCCGACGTTTTAGAAGATTTTAATAAAAGGATTGAAAAATAGATTATGAAAAGACCTTATTTTGCATTACATATGGTTACTTCGATAGACGGTAAAATTACCGGCAAGTTTTTAAACGGCGAAAGAGGCGGGGAGCTTTGCGAGTATTATTACAAGGTTCATCGCCAATATAAAGAAAATGGGTTTCAGGGATTTATTTGCGGTAGAGTTACCATGCAAGGTAGTTTTACGGGCGAGCAATTACCTGATTTAACTTCTTTTAGCGAAAAAGATTGTGGAGATTACAGCGATTACGTTGCTAAAAAATATCCCTTTTATGCAATAGCTATTGATCCTCACGGTAAACTTAACTGGAAAAAGGGCGAAATTGAGGATGAAGACCCTGGATATAACAAGTCGCACGTTATAGAGGTGCTTACCCACGATATTCCCAAGGGGTACACACAATTTTTAAAAAAGAAGGGTATTTCGTATATCTTTTGCGGAGAGCACGAGCTTGACTGTAAGTTGATTTGCTCTAAGTTAAGCGAACTGTTTGGCATAGAAAAGGTGCTTTTAGAGGGCGGCGCAATTACCGACGGTTTGTTTTTTAACGAAGGCGTAATAGATGAATTAAGTTTAACCGTTTTACCTTTGTTAGACGGTGATAATTTGGGTAAAAGCCTTTTTGAAAATAAAAACGTACGGTTAGTGCAAGAATACGAGCTTGTTAATGCTCAAAACGTGGGCGACGACGTTTTATGGCTTAAATACGTTAAAAAAGCCTGCCTATAGGTTGATTAACTCGCATTTAAACTTTTGTGAAGTAAATAAATTTTAAGTTAAAACATTTGATCAATTTAGAGTGTAAGTTATTGTAAATTACTAAAAAAGCGAATGGTTGATTTTTACGCGAAATGCGTATTAATCGTGCTATAGCCCCACTTTTTGCTAAAAAAAACAATAAAAAAGGTAAAAATGAGTAAAAGATTTAGAATGTCTACTGCGCTTGACGTAGACGATTTATTAATGGAATGCGTTCCATACGCAATAAAACTGGCTAACGAGAAGTATAAATTTGATCCTCCGCTTACTATATATGAGGTAAACAGGTGGGGTAAATTAGGTACTCGTGCCGACGTTATTTTTGAGTTTTTTTCTGACCCTGAGTTTTTTAAAAACCAGCCGGTAATCGATGGAGCAAAGCAGTTTGTTAAGCAACTTTCAAAAATGACCGAGGTGTTTATTTGCACTTCAGTTTACCCGCAGTTTATGGGCATAAGGGCGCAAAGAATTAAGGAAGAATTTCCTGAAATTCCCGAAGAGCATATTTATATGGGCGCACGCAAAGATAAAATTAACGTTGATATTTTATTTGATGACGGAATGCATAACGTGTTTAATTCTAATGCCGCATATCCCATATTAATGCGTAGGCCGTGGAATATGGATGCAACGGGAATGCTAGCAGTAAATACCTACGATGAGTTTTTAAAGCTTGTTGAGGTTATTACAAAAAGTTATAGCTCGCAAACCGAAACGCTAACGGCAGAGCACCCGGGTGTTGTGGTTTTGGTTGGTCCATCTGGTAGCGGAAAAACGAAAATTGCTCAATTGTTATTAAAAAAATGCGAAGGGCTTGAAAAACTTAAAAGTTATACCACTCAAGATACTACTACCGACGAAAAAGATGATTGGTACAACTATATTTCGCTTGAAAAATTTCATAAAATGTGCGAAAATAAAGAGCTGTTTGAATCAACTATGTATGCAGGGCACGGTTACGGCTCTAAAAAGGCAGACGTGGATGAAATTTTAAAAGGCGGTAAGCACGTTATAACCGTTATGGATATTTGCGGAGCGATGTCGCTTAAAACTAACTTTAATAACGTTGTAACCATTTATATTAAACGCGACAAGCGCGATTTAATTGCCAAAATTTTAAATAAAAATTCTACGATTGAAGATAAGGTTAACCGCATAGTTTCTATTGAAGCAGAACAGCACAACGAAGATATTTGCGACTACGTTATTAATTTTACTTCATACGAGGATTGCGCAAACCAAATTTTAAGCGTTTTAGGGCTCGAAGGTAAAAGCGAATAAATGAGCGAAACGCGAGTTAATCGCGTTATAGGCCAGCTTTTAAAAAAAATAGTAGCTTTGTATTGCATTTAGTTGCTCAATTATACAGATGTTCATTTATAAAATAATTTATTAAAAAGCAGTAAAGGGGTGCTCGGGTTGCTAAAAATTAACGCTTTGCTACTGAGTTACCCTTTTATTAAAATATAAGCAAAAATCATTTTTTAAAAAGCAAGTTAAAACAGTTGCTTTTTTGTTTAAATTGATATACAATAAATTGGCTAAAAAGCATACCCGTAAAGGCCGAGGCGTAGCGCAGTTTGGTAGCGCGCTTGGTTCGGGACCAAGAGGTCGTGGGTTCAAGTCCCGTCGCCTCGACCACATTAAGTGGACGGCATTATTGCTGTCCACTTTTAATATTTTAGGGTGTAGAATTGATAAAAAGGCATCAATTTTGCGTTTTTTATTGCTTTTTGGGGGGCGTTTTGCCCTTCGCAAACATAAAAATCGAATATTGCGATCAAAAGAGCCCGCCTTTCGAGAGCTTTTCCACTCCCGGTGGAGAGGCTTTTTTTTGCTTTCGTTAAAATTATGGGCAATCGTTAGATTTATGGGTATTCGTTAAAATTATGGGTGTAATCGTTAAAATTATGGGTGTAAGTGTTAAAATATTGAAATTGCAAAAAACATTAAAAATACCTTGATTTTGTTAAGTATAGAGCGTTCTGGCTATTGCTTTTTTCTCGGGTTTTTGGTATAATATATGTGTAAAGATTTTATGCCAAGGAGGTGTATTTATGAACCCGGCATCCGAACAAAAAAGAATAGCTTTCGGCTACAACCGCCACGAAAACCGCATTGTTATCAACGAGGGACAAGCCGCTTGCGTTAAGCTGATATTTGATTATTATTCGCAGGGTAAAAGCCTCTCTCAAATCAAGGATATTCTCGAAGGATTGGGTATACCTTCCCCGCAGAACAAGCCTACGTGGGGCAAGCAAGCATTATCGAATATTCTCTCAAATCCTCACTATCTCGGCTCCGAAGAATATCCGATGATTATCACGCAAGAGGTATTTGATAAAGTTCAGGAATTAAAAGCTCAAAAATAATCGCAATATCGCTTTCATTTGCGCAAAGTTTATGGTAATATGAACCACAAAACGCAAAGGAGGCGATATTTTTATGGGTAAAGTAAAAGTCATTCCCGTACACCCGAAATATCTCGTAAAACGATATACGAAAGTGGCGGCATACTGTCGAGTCAGTACCGCCCAAGAGATACAGCATCATAGCTTGGAGGCGCAACGAGAATACTTTAAAAAATACATATCGGAACGGACGTGGTGGGTATTCGTTGGAATATACGCAGACCAAGCCTCGGGGCGGCATAATCTCAAGATGAAAGAGTTTCAGCGTATGATGGCGGACTGCCGTGCCGGGAAGATTGATTTAATCCTTGTAAAATCTATCAGCCGCCTTGGGAGAAATACCGTGCAATTCTTACAGGCTTGTGATGAGCTTAACTCCCTTGGCGTTGATGTGTATTTTGAGGTGGAGAAACTCTATATAAGCAATTCAAAGGCGGTTCGGTTGCTTACTGTTCACGCAAGTGTATACCAAAACGAAAGTGAAACCAAGAGCTTTGCTATCCATTGGGGGCATCTCGTGCGCTTTCAGAACGGCAACTCAAAGTTTTATAATCGCCCTTGCTATGGATATAGGCAAGCAGCAGATGGCACTTTGGAAATAGTACCCGAAGAAGCAGCCGTGGTGACTTTGATATATGAGTGGAGAGCCGAGGGCGCATCTTTGCGCACCATTGCCAGCCGTCTTATGGAGATGAATATAAAAGCTCCACGCGGTGGCAACATATGGGGCATTGAAACTATCCGCAAAATACTGAATAACGAAAAATACTATGGCGATGTGATTCTGCAAAAGACTTACATCGCTGATTTTTTTACGGGAAAGCAAGTTCCCAACCGTGGGGAGTGCGAGTGTTATCTGCTTAAAGACCATCATACGGCGATTATTCCGCGAGAAATGCAAGGTTAATACTTAAAACTGGGATGATTTACGCTTTAAACGCCTGAAAACTATTGAATTTTAAATAAAAATATGCTATACTATAATTGGAAAATTATCGAAAGGGGTAACAGTATGTCTAAAGTAAGACTTCGTGTTTATGATAGACCACAGGGCGTATTGTTCGGCTCGCCCCCTTCCGAACGCACTTTTATAAAAAATCATTGAGCCATTTAACATAGGTGTACTGTGCCTTTTTGTTGAATGGCTTTTCTATTTTGAGGATTAACTATGAGAAAATTGTTATATGTAGGTGACGACAAGACACACGACCGTTACAAAAGAAAATACGATGCTTTTATTACTTTTGTCGATGGAGAAAACAACGACGTATTAGTACCCGGTGGAAACTATTACACCCACGAAGCTTTTGCAGAGTACATAAGAGAAGCAAAGCCTTATGCCGTTACGTTCGCTTTTGAAGCACAGGATGAGTTTGAGTACGTTATAAACTTGATTTGTGATTTTGTTGGCTCGATACATCTTTGTGCAAAGCATAATAAGGTGTTCGATTTTTCGCCCTTGGAAAAATGCACCGAGCTTGATGCAATAATGATGTATTGGAATACAAAGCAAACGACACTTTGGGATGTGAAGAAAAACACCAAGCTCCGTAGCTTTGAAATGACC
>JAFTIY010000029.1 GCA_017456665.1 Clostridia bacterium
TCTTCTTGGTCGAGGCGACGGGGTTCGAACCCACGGCCTCAGCGTCCCGAACGCTGCGCGCTACCACCTGCGCTACGCCTCGTAAATTTTGCTATATCATTATAGCAAAGTTGTTTTTTGTTGTCAATATTTTTTAGCCCTTATTTGTTACAACTAATAAAAAATTATATATCTTTTAGCGTCTTTATATATTCATTAAAAAAACTGCAAAATAGCAGATAATCGACCTATAGCGGGGCTTTTTACTGTTTTTATTAAATAGAAAAGTCCTTTTTTTATATCTTAAAAAAGAACAAAGGTTAATAAAAAGCAAAAAATAAGTTGACATAAAAGTTTATATATAGTAAAATAACTATACCATCATTTAATATAAGAGGTACGTTATGCGTATTAAAAATGCCTTTAAAATATTAATAGGTAATTCTTCGGTTATTTATAAATCAATGATGTTTAAGCTAATAACCGGTTCGATTATTTCCTTAATATCATATTTTATTATAGCAAACGATATAGGTCATTTATTGCACACGCAAGAGGTTCTTGACTTCTGGTCTGCAATATTAACCACCTTTAGCGGCTTTATTAAAGGGGAGGGCTTTAACACGGAGCTATTACCCACCGCCTTTGATGCAGTTATAGCAATGCTTCAAAAGAACGCGTTAGAAATATTTATTGCGCTATTAAAAATTGGATTCTTCCTATTCCTGCTTATCGTAATAGAAAGAATGGGTAATTACGCAATCGGCGTTTTAACCAACGCCTATATGTCTGCGCTAACCAAGTACAGCATGGTAGCTATTTTAATTGCAAACTTCGGTAAGGCTTTACTTTATTCTATTATTATCGTTCCCGTGGTTATGTTATTTGACGGTATCGTACTAACGCTTGGAATTTTAATAGCCGTTTACTGCTTAAGATTCATTTCTATATTCGCTATCGTTTTAGGAATTATGTTCATAGTTCTTGCGCTTAGCTGTAAGTTCACTATTCTTACAAGATTTCTTCCCCTCGTTGTTACAGAAAAAATGTCTATGGGTAAAGCGTTTAGGTCTTGTTTTAAGAAAAGAGAAGGCTTTATTCACATGGTAGGTAATTACGCTTTCGTAATTATGCTTTCATTCTACTTAAACGTTTCCGTAGCGGTATTTACCTTAGGTGTTGGCTTGATTATTTCTATTCCTTTAACTTCCCTTTTCGTAGTATTGGTTGGATTCGTTGATCATTACCAGCTTTCAGGCAGAAGATATTACGTTTCAGCTGAAGAAATAGTAACCCCAAGACAAATGAGAAAACACGCAGATTTACTTAAATATATGTAATAAAAAACGAGCGATTTTTCCGCTCGTTTTTTTTATGCTCAAATACCTGTTAATCAACCTATAGAGGGGCTTTTTAACTTTATTTATCTATTTTTGATATTGATTTTTGATAGGTTATTGCAAGTAAAATGTCTTGATTGTAATCGCCAAAGCCTTTGCCGAACAGATTAAAACCGCCAACGTGCTTTGCATCCTTTTTTACTTCTATTTTAAATTTTAAAAGATTACTGTTTAACAGTCCTATATCTGCAATACTAACGTCTGAAACGCGCTTTTCGTTAAGGTACGTACCGTCAAAGCGAACGTCCAAATTTAGTAAAATTCCGTATTGGGTATTATTATCTACCCACCACTCAGGGTTAAGCTTGCCGCGTCTTTCGCCAAAATCGCCGGGGGAAATGTAGGTGCATAGCTCAACTCCGTTAATACTAAAGGTTATATCGCTTTTAAAATTGTGATTATAATTAGCGCATTCAGAGCAAATTTCAAAGCTGAACGAAAGTGAAATAATAGACTTTTTATCGCTGTAGCTCACACCGCTATCTTGAGCGTAATTAAAATCAAGTAAGGGGATAGAATATTCTAAAAAGCCCTGCTTAAGCCAAATTAAACCGGCCTCAAAGCGGTTTGGGGAAGAGAATATGCAAGGGGTATCAGATATAAAAAGATGCCCCTTTTCGGTTGCAATACCGCAGGTTGGCTCAATTTGGTAGTCCGTATAGCTACCAATGGGAATATTAATCGTTTTAGTTTCTTCCTTAATGGTAGCCTGGGCGCGTGCGTTTCCTGTGAAAAGAGTGAATAGGTAGTTACCTAAGAACACTCTTTTTTCGTTTCCCACCTTCTTAATTGTGTTAGAATAAATTAAAAGTCCGGCATCAATTAGCGTTTTAACGTGAAATGAAGCAGTTGAAACGGGAATATTTAGCTTCCATGCAATTTCGCTAATAGTAAGGCCTGAGGTATTTATAAGCTTAATAATATCCCTTCTTGTTTTTACGGATAGCGCGGAGGAAATTTTTGCTATTTCTTCCTCGTTATCATATAAATTTAGCGCCTTTAATCTTGAATTATCTTCATGCTTAATATGCTTATCCATAATTACACCTCGCTATTTTTTACCCTTTTATTATACTAATAAAAGAGTTTTAAAGCAAGCGAATTACAACATTTGTTGGAATTTGAAAGATGTAATTTAAAAAATACAATATTTAAGTTGAAAATTATATTATATAATGTTATAATAAAATTGCGTTAGTTATAATAGGAGGAATTTTTAATGAAACGCAAATTTTTAATGTTATTTTTAATTGTTTGCGCCATGTTATCAATCGTTGCATGTCAAACGGTATCGGGCGTAAATTCTTCTAGTGAATCTTCAAGCGAGAATGTTTCAAGTGAGAGCTCTTCAAGTGAAGTAATATCGGACTCTTCAACGCAAAGCTCAAACGAAAGCTCTTCAA
>JAFTIY010000030.1 GCA_017456665.1 Clostridia bacterium
CTTCTTCTACCATACCTATTTCAGCGTAAAGCTCTCTGCCCTTTTGGGTTTTATAGAACTGCGCTATGTTCATATAATAGTTCATAGTTTGCTGTTCGGCTGCGGTAATTATTGCAACGTCTAGCTTGGTTACAGGGTCTGCCGTTTTGTTATTAATGGATGGGCGAATGGTGTCGCATGGGTGACGGTGGTGCGCAATAGTTGGGCGCGCGGGCATAAGCTCTGTATATCCGCCAACAAGTCTTTCTGCGTGAATGCCCATATCCATTTCTAATAGGTTGGCATAGCGGTATAAATGGTCAAAGTCTTCAAGCAGGGCAAAGTCAAGCGCCTCTTTAACCGTTTTGTCAACCGCGCGTTGGGCTAAAAAAGCGGTAAGGTCAACGGCAAGCTGTTCGGAGCCAATAGTAGTTTCAAGAAGGGTTTCATCAATTGGCTTTAATAAGGAAATAAGCTTTTGCTGTTGCTGTTCGCTTCTTCTTAAAAAGGCAACTGCACGGCGCGCGTCGTTATCAGGGTAATGGCGGTTAAAATGATGCTTGCACCAGGTGGCTTCAAATTCCGTTCCGTTCATTAAAATAATTCGTGTTTTGGTGTAAGGACTAACTTCGTTTTTATTATACGGTTTTACGAAGATATCCTTCCAAGACATAATAACCGATTCAATTTTTTTTGGTTTTTCTTCAAATGGATTAAATTTCATATTTACTACCTCCGCTTTAGATATTGCCTTTTTGTAAAAAATTTATACATTTTGCTTCACATAAGCCTTTTTTCGTGATATAATAAAATAAATAAAAACTTATAGCGGTACAAAAAACTGCGTTAATCGCCCTATAGGGGCGATTTTAAGGTGTAATATATGCTTGAGGTTTATAACGGAAATAGTTTTGAAGAGATTTATTGCATTATGAAAAAGAGCTTTCCTAAAAGTGAAATAAGAAGCAATAAGGGGCAAGAAGAGCTTTTAAAGGATAAGCGATATAAGCTCTTTTGTTATAAAAAAGAGGGTACGTTGGTTGGAATATTGTGCGTTTGGCATATAACCGCGGGCTATTTTTTAGAACACTTTGCCGTTTTGCCTGAATTTAGGGGGAAGGGAATTGGTTTTAATATGCTAAAGGAATTTATTGCTTTTGCTCAAGATAGTCAAAGTATTTTTCTTGAAGCAGAGCCTCTAGTAGACGAGATTACCTTGCGCAGAATAAACTTTTATAAAAGAAGCGGATTTTACTTAAACGGCTACGAATACTGTCAACCCTCGTTCGGGCCTTCGTTGCCGGCAGTTCCTTTAAAAATTATGACCTACGGTAAGTCTGTGAACGAAGAAGAATTTTTAGAAATTAAGCGTTCAGTTTATACGGAGGTTTACAATAAAAAAATTTAGTTTTGTTAGTAAACTAAAAAAGCAAACTCCACCTAAAAGGGTTGAGAAATTTATAAAAAGGTTGTAAAATATAATAAACTCTAAAGGGGGTGGATTTATGAGAGTTATGGTTTGCGGTGGCGCGGGCTTTATAGGCTCACACTTTATTGATTATATTTTAAATAACTACAAAGAAGATTTTGTTCTTTGCTATGTTAAGCTTACTTACGCCGGCAAAAAGGAAAATTTTTCACATAATTTAAGCAATAAAAATTTCGCCTTCGTTCAAGGGGATATTTGTAATAAGCAAGCTCTTTTAAGTGCGGTAGAGCAGTTTAAAATAGATACTATCGTTAACTTTGCGGCAGAATCTCACGTGGACCGTTCTATAGTAGACAGCAGTGATTTTTTACAAACGAATATCGTTGGAACGGCCACCTTATTAGAGGTTGTAAAGCAAAAAAATCTTACAAGATTTCATCAGGTTTCAACGGATGAGGTTTACGGCGATTTAGAGATAGAAAGCAATTTAAAATTTACGGAAAGTTCGCCTATAGCGCCGTCATCTGCATATTCAGCATCAAAAGCAAGCGCAGATTTATTAGTTTTAGCATCAAGAAGAACGTTTAATTTGCCCGTAACCATTTCCCGCTGTGGAAACAACTACGGCACTCGCCAGCACCAAGAAAAGTTTATACCGCAAATGGTGCTAAACGCGGTAAACGGCAACAATCTTCCCGTATACGGCAACGGATTAAACGTACGCGATTGGATTCACGTTTACGATCACGTTTTGGCAATAGATTTAATTTTAAGAAAGGGTAAGGTTGGCGAGATTTATAACGTTGGCGCAAATAATACCGTTAACAATATCACTTTGGCAAAAAGAATTTTAAGCGTTCTTAATTTGCCTGAAGAAAACATTTGCTTTGTTGAAGATAGAAAAGGGCACGATAGAAAGTACGCTGTAGATTACGGTAAAATTCAAAAGGAGCTTGGCATTAACCCCACTAAAGATATTAATAAGGAATTTACTGCTTGCGATTTAGAGTACGCTAAATCCTTTAAAAGTTAACTAACGGATTAGATAGCGGATAATTTTATAAGAATAACAAAAAAAGATAAAAAGAAAACTCAGAGATAAAATTCCCTGAGTTTTTTATTTTGTTATAAAGTGCCGTTAATCGACCTATAGCGTGGGTTTTTTAAAAAATTACACCTTTTTAACGGCTAAAATAATATCATCCATTCTTTCTTCTAATTCTTCTATTTTACCGTTTAGTAAGTCTTTGCGGTTTTGAACGTAAGAAAGCTCTGCCTTATAATAGGTTTTTGCACGAATACCTTTTCGTATAGCCCACACTAAAACTACTAGCGCAACTACAATGTTAACAGCAGCGTAAACGCCGATTATATTCATAACCTTTTCAAGATTTAAAGTAACGGTTTTTTCCGTAATGCCAAATAAGGAAGCAATACCGCTTAGCTTATTCTTTTCTA
>JAFTIY010000031.1 GCA_017456665.1 Clostridia bacterium
ATTTTTATGGTAAAATATAATTGCGTTTGGTAATTAAGTTTAGGGGGAAGTGCTATTCAAAAGGCATACCGTTATAAATCTTACTGCAAAAACAGAATATTTTTAAGAAGAAAAAGGCGTAGCGGGTTAAACGGCTTTTTAAGTTGCTACTTCCCTACTCAAGGTGAGGTAGTAAAAGAAAATGGATCTGATAAACCTACTTTCAAAGTACAGCGTTGACTGCGTTGCAACTGCTATTTTTTCAAGCTTTTTCGTTTACTTTATTAAAAAACGAGCAAGTTTGCCGGATAAGGCAAATAGATTACTTCCTTTTTTGGCGGCTTTTGCCGTTTACAGCGTGTGCGCAACCATAAATATTTTAAGCTTTGATCAAGTTATAAATAAAAGTATGACGGCAGGTGGCCTTGCAACCGTTATTTACGCGTTTTGCGGAGGATATTCGCTTACCGGCGAAGAAGAGCTTAAAAATTTAATGGCTACCGTTCTAAAAAATATCGTTACGAACGACAAAATCGATCAGGTTACCCACCAAATTTTAAACGATTTGCTTAATTGTAACGATGAGCAACTTACTACGATAAAAATTAGCGAGCTTATACGCGCCAACGTAAGCGAAAACGAAAGCGAAGAAAAAATTAAAGTTGTTTCAATGATTTTTATCAACGCATATAAACAACTTGCAAGTAAGAAAAAATTTACAATTTAATAATTACCGTTGCGGACTTTAGCATCCGCTAATTATAACCGTTTAAGCAATTAAAATGCTTTTACGAAGAAAAAAAGGCACTTAAAAGTGCCATTTATTTTTTTAATGCACCTATCCATTAGTAAAAAGCCTTTATCAATATTTGTTTATGACTTAGCTAAAAAAAATTATTAAAAAGTATTGAAATTTTATCTTCTTTATGTTATAATGTAATGGTAAGGGAATAGTTTGCACTTATAAAGTGTGGCGCAGTCAACACCACGGATAATTTCCTGGCTTCGCCTTAAAAGACGAGACTTATGCTTTTTGCAGTAAGAACACGTCTTTTTTATTGCAAAAAAATAAACACTTTTAAGGCACATTATGAAAAACAACAAAATTAAAGAAACTATTTGCTCTTCCTTTACGCACATGCTCAATGAAAAGGCATTTGAAAAAATTACTATTTGCGCACTTTGTGACGCTTGCCAAATTAACAGAAAAAGCTTTTACTATTATTTTAAAGACAAATATGATTTGTGTAATTATATTTTTAAGAATTCCACTTTAGAAAAGGCAAGAGAAAAGGAAAATTTTTGGGAGGCTCTTAAGCTTTGTTTAAATGAGTTTTGCGCAAAAAAATCAGCCTACAAAAATCTCTTTAACTATTACGGTCAAAATAGCTTTTGCGAATTTTTTCGCGAAGAGCTTTGGCTCCTTTTAAATGCATTTTACCCCGATAAAAGCTTGTTTACCGTAACTTTTTATTCAGACGCAATTTTTTGCGCTATAAAACGTTTTATTAACGAAGAGTGCCCTATTTGCGATCAATTAATCGCCGATATTAAGCAAAATGTGCGCCTATAAATCGATTAACGGCACTTTGTGCAAAAAATATTTAACTTATTTATACAACCCAAAAAACCTCTTTACCGATAAAGTAAAGAGGTTTTTTTATAGCGATTTAAAATTAGTTTGTTTTTATTATTAATAAAACAATTTAGACAAAAATGCTTGCTTACCATCCTCGTGCAAGCCTTCTACCTGCAAAATGCAATCGGTTAAATTTCTCTTTAAAACGACCTTTTCTCCATAGCTTAATTCACCGGTAAAGTAAATTTCAAGGCGATTAAACGGCATTCCTTCAAGCTCTGTAGGAATACTGTCGTACGTGAGCTCTCCGTATCTAAAATTATTAACGTGGCCGAGAGAATCTATCCAGCTTTTTCTAACTGCAACGCATTCCGTTTGAACGAATTCGCCTTGTTTTGAAGGCTTATGCGTGGCTTCAAATAACTCTTCATCTTCTGGAAAAGTAAGCTTTTCGTAAACGTCGCGATTGGTGCAAATCCTACGAGTCTCAAGGTTAAACAGAGAAGAAAAGGTAGCACCTACTGCAACTAATTGGTTTTGTGAGTTATAAAATGCAAAATCTCTGCGATACAAAACACTTTTTCGCCAAGTGTGATGGGTTTTTACCGTTAAGTTCTCACCTACCCCTATCTTTGCAAAAACCTTTACAGTAAGTGATAAAAGTATCCACGAAACACCGTAGTTTTTAATCAGGGTAGGAATATCTACTTGCATTCTAATTAGTTCTTTTTCGGTTGCCGAAATTATTAACCGCTGAAATCCGGTAGGCGATAATCTACCGAATTTATCTGCCATTGAAGTATCTACGCTAAACTCGTAGCTGTTAGAATAACTCAAAATAACACTCCTTTTTTGCTTAATTAATAAATTAAAATAGTATAAAAGTAGGCCTATAACGCGATTAACGCATATTTAATTTAAAAACTGCCACGAAAGAATGTTATAAATACCTTGTGTTTGCGTTAGTGCTCTGCTTACCGTAATACTGTCGCCCGGTTTGATAAATAAAGCAGATTGATCGTCTTTTAGGCTTATCATATAATAAACTGTTTGGCCGTTTTCTTCAGCCTGGTAATAGTAAACCGTGTTGCCGTCTATAACCGTTTCTTTGATTTGTAGCACGGTAATAGTATAAGTTTGGCTGTTATCTTGATCGCCGTCTAAAATGCCGTTTTCTGATAACAATCTTTTATATTCAGCCATAGCCTCCTGCTGCGTAGCGCCGGTAGCAACTATGCCGTATTGCTCTACGTTTACGAGTGCGTAAAGCTTAACGAGTCCGTTTGAATCTTTTAAAACCATAACGTAAGTTGCCTCGCCCGAAACGTTGATAAGAGCGGGAAATGATGCCTCGTATCCCTTTTCTTGCACTTCGCCTTCAGCCGCGCCCATTGCCGAATGTTCTTCAGCACCTATTACCGAATAATATTTATATTCGCCCGTGCGCGCGTTAGTTAAAATGAATCCGATGTTACTTTCGTCGCTGGTAACCGAAGTTACGCCTGTAAAGTACCATACGTCGTCGTTTAATGCAAGATAACCGTAGTCGTCGGTAGTTTGTTTACATCCTTTATTTCCTACGATGCTGTTAAACCAACCGCCCGATAAAGTGCCATGCCAATTATATTTTTCACTTGCAAGATCACCGTCGTATACGATATCTATCCAAGTAGGAACTTCGCCTATTGCATACAAATTACTTTCGCCCGTACAAGGATCAAAGATAACAACCTCGTTTACGTCCATTGCACCAAAAAGAGCAACGCGTGGCTTATAACAAGGCACTACGTATACGGGATTTAAGTTATCGTCTACCTCAAATTTAGGAGTACCAAAAATTTTGGTAGGATATGAAAAGCGCAATTTTCTCATTAAATCATCGCCAAAATATCCACTTTCGGCATACTTCATCGAAGTACTCAGTTTAATATATTCGGCAGTATTGTTCACGGGGTCAACCATTACGAAGCCGGGAACTCCGCTTGCTCTGTTGCCTAGCCATTTAAAGAAATCTACGTATTCAAGATTAGAAACCTTTTTAGGGGTATTTTGGTAGTTTATTTGATTATAATAATCGCTAATTTCAAACTGTGAAACCACGTCGGATAAAGAACCGAGCGTTCTGTTACCTACTATACGAGCAGATTGAGTATCCATAAGAGCAATATTGGTTACACTATCTGTTTGAGGCATATCCTCTTCAAAAACGCTTTCGTTTACCGTTATTACGGCAGCGTAAGCACGCGCATTAAACACCTCTGAAGATATTGCACCGCCGATTATTACTACTACCAAAGGAATTAACGCTATCATCAAAAGCTTATTAGCCTTAAGACTGTAAGCGCCCATTTTAACGTGCCCAATATTTTTAGCAAAGCTTTTACCCTTTAGCAACGTTACGCTTACAGGGGCAAGATATATTAAAAGTAAAAAGGCTAAAAATATCCAAAAGTCTGCCGCTTGTAAATTTATAGGTGGCAACGCAAGGTAATACACTATAAAAGCAATAAAAGTTACTATTAAATAAGTTACTACAGTTTTTATTATTTTATTTTTTTCCATAAATCACCTTTTATAAAGTAAATTTTAAAAAATAAAGTGGGGCTATAGCGCGATTATCGCACATTTATTCATTAACTTGAGTTTATTCAAGCTCAAACGCACCCGTATATAGTTGATAGTATTTGCCACCCTTTTCGATAAGGCTCTCGTGCGTACCGCGCTCGATTATTCTTCCCTTTTCCATAACCATAATTACGTCGCAATTTTTTACGGTAGAAAGGCGGTGAGCTATAATAAATACCGTTCTGCCTTGCATTAGTTGGTTAGTTCCGCGTTGAACTAAAAGCTCGGTTCTAGTATCGATTGACGAGGTTGCTTCGTCCATTATCATTACGGGAGCATCGGCAATAGCCGCGCGTGCAATTGAAAGAAGCTGACGCTGACCTTGCGAAAGATTTGCACCGTCGCTAGTGAGCATCGTTTGATAGCCATCGGGCAAGCGGGTAATAAAATCGTGAGCGTTTGCAAGCTTTGCCGCAGCCTCAACCTCTTCATCGGTTGCATCAAGTCTGCCGTATCGTATATTTTCGGCAATAGTTCCGGTAAACAGGTTTGTATCTTGCAAAACTATACCAAGCGATCTTCTTAAATCTGATTTTTTTATTTTATTAATGTTTATTCCATCGTATCTAACCTTACCGTCGGCAATATCGTAAAAGCGGTTAATAAGGTTTGTAATCGTGGTTTTACCCGCACCCGTAGCGCCTACGAGAGCAACTCTTTGACCGGGGTTTGCATATACGGTAATATCGTGAAGAACGGGTTTACCCTCTTCGTATTCAAAATCTACTTCGGTAAGGGTAATTTCGCCCTTTAATTGCGTGTATGTTAAAGTTCCGTCGCCGTGGGGATGACGCCAAGCCCAAATTCCCGTGCGTTCATCGCAGGGAACTAACTCGCCGTTTTTATCAAACTTAGCGTTTACAAGCGTTACGTAACCATCGTCTGTTTCGGGTTTTTCGTCCATTAGTTCAAAAACGCGTTCAGCACCCGCAAGAGCCATAACTATGCTGTTAATCTGCTGCGAAACCATGCTTATGGGGCGGGAGAAGTTACGCGAAAGAAGTAAAAACGCCGAAACTACGCCAAGCATTGCATACGGAGTATTTTCTCCTCCGGGCACGAATAAAAGCCCGTTTAACGCGAGCAAACCGCCCGCAACGGCTACTAATACGTACTGCAAATAGTTGAGGTTAGCCATAATTGGCATAAATATATTTGCATAAGTGTGAGCCTTGGTCATGTTTCCGCAAAGCTCATCGTTGAGCTGGTCAAAATCAGCCTTTGCTTTTTGTTCGTGATTAAATACCTTAACAACCTTTTGTCCGTTAGCCATTTCTTCGATATAGCCGTTGAGCTTACCTACCGATTTTTGTTGAGCAATGAAGTATTTGGCCGACCCGCCGCCTACCACCTTTACTACGTATAGCATAATAAACAAAGTTAATATAACAACAATGGTTAGTTGCCAACTCGTTACAAGCATCATTACGAACGAGGCGATAATAGTTACCACTCCCGAAACAAGATTGGGAATGCTTTGAGCAATAAGCTGTTCAATTGCGTCGGTATCGTTGGTGTAATGGCTCATTATATCGCCAAACTCGTTACGGTCGAAGTATTTAATGGGAAGAGATTGCATATTGCTAAACATATCTTCTCTTATCTTTTTTAAAACACCCTGCCCAACCTTTACCATTAAAAAGCTTGATAAAAAGCCCGAAACTATACCGATTAGGTATATAATTACTATTTTAACTATCTCGAGAGCCAAGGGAAGGCCGTCGGGGGTAAGCCCGGCCTTAGCAGCCTCTACCATAACGCCAATTTCAACTATTAACGATTGCAAAAACCTTGCTGAAAATACGCTTGAAAATGCGCTTGCACCCAAGCAAAGCAAAACTACAAGTAGTCTTAAACCGTATCCTTTAATTATATACGAGAGAAGGCGCTTTAAGGTTTTGCCTGCATTTTTTGCGCCACGCGGGCCTTTACCGTGCCCACCCGGGCCTCTGCTCATCTTTGCATTTGCCTTATTTTTACTCATCGCCTTCACCTCCTTTTACCTGTGAATAATAAACCTCTTGATAAATTTCATTAGTAGCAAGAAGGTGCTCGTGGTTACCCATTCCTACTATTTTACCGCCATCCATTACTATTATTTTATCGGCATCCTGTACTGAAGCAATACGCTGTGCAATAATAATTTTTGTAGTTTCTGGCATATATTCAGCAAAACCTTTGCGAATGAGTGCATCGGTGCGCGTATCAACGGCTGACGTAGAGTCGTCTAAAATTAAAATCTTCGGCTTTTTTAGCAATGCCCTTGCAATACACAGCCTTTGCTTTTGCCCACCTGAAACGTTTGCGCCACCTTGATCTATCATCGTATCGTACCCATCGGGGAATGAAGATATAAATTCATCCGCCTGAGAAAGCTTGCACGCGTGAACGATTTCTTCATCTGTTGCATCGGGATTACCCCAGCGCAGATTTTCTTTAATAGTGCCCGAAAACAATACGTTCTTTTGCAAAACTACCGAAACGCTGTTTCTTAATGTTTCCAAATCGTAATCCTTTACGTTTACTCCGCCAACCTTTACAACGCCGTCTGTTGCATCGTACAATCTGGGTATAAGCTGAATTAAAGTAGTTTTTGAAGAGCCTGTACCGCCGATAATTCCAACCGTTTCGCCCGAGTTGATATGCAAATCTACGTCAGACAAACACAGCTTATCCTTTTTGGATTTATAGCTAAAATTAACGTCGATAAAATCAATAGAGCCGTCTATAACATCGTAAACGGGGTTTTCGGGGTTTTGTATATCGCTTCTTTCGTTTAAAACTTCGCATATTCTTTTAGCTGGTGCTTCGGCAATGGTAACCTGAACGAATATCATCGAAAACATCATTAAGCTCATAAGAATTTGCGTAGTATAAGTTATTAAGGTAGAAAGCTCGCTTGCAGTAAATCCGTTAGGTGAAAGAGCATCTCCTATTACCGCCTTTGCGCCAAACCAAGCGAGTAATACCGTGCATGCATAAACTGAAAAATTCATAAGCGGATTATTAAACGCCAAAATTCTTTCTGCTTTTGAAAAGTCTTTATAAATAAGTTCGGAAGCATCTGAAAATTTTTGTTTTTCCTTTTCTTCCCTAACGTAAGTTTTAACTACTCTTATTCCGCGAACGTTTTCTTGAACTATGTTGTTAAGCTTATCGTAATGCTTAAACACCCTTTCAAAAATAGGAAAGGTAACCTTAATTATTATAAATAACCCTACGGCAAGCACGGGAATTATAAAAAGGAATATAAGCGCAAGGCGTGCGTTAAGCGCAAAACTCATAATAAGCGAGAAAATGAGCACGAGAGGGGAACGCACTGCTATTCTTATTAACATTTGAAAGGCCATTTGAACAAATCCAACGTCTGTTGTCATACGAGTTATAAGCGAAGAAGATGAAAACTTGTCGATATTGTTAAATGAGTAATCTTGCATTGTATAGTACATCTTCTTGCGTAGATTTTTGGCAAAACCCGCTGAAGATTGCGCCGCCATTTTACCAGATTGCGCGCCAAAATACAAAGCAATAAGCGAAAACGCCGCGAGTAATCCGCCGTAGCCTAAAATTTGACCGATATTACCACCCAATTCTATTACGTTAAGCAGTTTTGTCATAATAAATGGTATTAAAACGTCAAAAACTACCTCAATTGCAACCAAAATGGGAGTGAGTATCGTTTGTTTTTTGTATTCTCCGATACATTTTGCTAAAGTTTTAATCATATTTACACCTACTAATTAGTTTACCTATTGGTTAACGCCGTTATCGCTGTATGATAACCACATTTTATCGAGTATAGAAATTAAGGTTTGCATCTCATCGTCGGTTAGCTTTGAGCAAAGCAATCCGTTATTTTTTATTCTTTCTGCCTCACACACGTCACAAAGCTGCTTGCCCTTTTCGGTAAGCACTATTTTTTTTAGTCTAG
>JAFTIY010000032.1 GCA_017456665.1 Clostridia bacterium
AGACCTATACGACCAGTTGGTTAAAGAAATCAACATGGATGACCCTGTAAAGATGTATTTAAAAGACATCGGTAGAGTTCCCCTTTTAAGCAGTGATGAAGAGGTTGAGCTTGCAAAACGCATGGAAGAGGGGGATGAAAAGGCTAAAAAACGTCTTTCTGAAGCAAACTTAAGGCTTGTAGTTTCTATTGCAAAGCGTTACGTTGGCAGAGGTATGCAATTCCTCGATCTAATTCAAGAGGGCAACCTCGGTCTTATGAAGGCGGTAGAAAAGTTTGATTATCAAAAGGGATATAAATTTTCTACCTACGCAACCTGGTGGATTCGCCAAGCGATAACCCGTGCCATTGCCGACCAAGCGAGAACGATAAGAATTCCCGTTCATATGGTCGAAACAATTAATAGGCAGGTAAGGGTTTCGAGAATGCTTCTTCAAAAATTAGGTAGAGAGCCTATGCCTGAAGAGATCGCGGAAGAAATGGGAATTGACGTTAAAAAGGTTATGGAAATTCAAAAGATTGCGCAAGACCCCGTTTCGCTCGAAACACCTATCGGTGAAGAGGAAGACAGTCACATCGGCGACTTTTTAGAAGACGAAACTGCCGCAGCTCCCAGCGATACCGTTGCGTTTACTATGCTTCGTGAACAGCTTATCAGCGTACTCGATACCTTAACCCCGCGTGAAGAAAAGGTTTTACGCTTACGTTACGGCATTGACGACGGCAGAATCAGAACGCTTGAAGAGGTAGGCAGAGAGTTTGACGTAACCCGTGAAAGAATACGTCAGATCGAGGCAAAGGCTATAAGAAAACTTCGCCATCCTTCAAGAAGTAAACGCCTTAAAGACTTTTTAGAGTAAGCCTTTATGAAAAGCAGGTTAGACGTTATTTTTGATGAAATTCAGCCAACTGTAAGCTTTGCCGACGTTGGCTGTGATCACGGCTATATTGCAAAAAGGATGATAGAAAGCGGAAAATGCTCTAACGTTACCGTTAGCGACGTTTCTGCTCCCAGCTTGCAAAAGGCTGAAAAATTACTGTATAAATACGTAAAGGCTGGTGTTGTAAAATCTATTTGTTGCGATGGGTTAACGCTCGTTGATAAAAACGTGCAAACGGTGCTCATTGCAGGCATGGGTGGAGAAGAAATTATTAAAATTTTAAAAAATTCTCCATTTTTGCCTCCGATTTTATTACTCCAACCGATGAAAAATACCGATAAAGTGCGAAAAGCCCTATTTGATTTGGGTTACGGTATAATAAAAGATTATATTTTTTACGATAAAAACAAATACTATAATTTATTGGTCGCTCATTTTGGCGTGAAGGTTGAGCCATACAACGAAAGGGAATTTGCGTTTGGAAGAGATAATCTCAACGGCATGAGCGAACAGTTTAAAAATTACCTGCGCCACGAAATCAGCGTTACCGAAGGGTATGCTAAACGCGTGGCTTGCGAAAAAAGTTTACAAGAGATTACTCAAAAGCTAACGCTTTTACGGGAGATTTTAAATGAAAATAGCTGAAATATTAAAAATTTTCGATAACGCAGCTCCGCTTTCACTTTCTGCCGATGCGCAAAAAAACATCGGTTTTTATGATAACAGCGGTCTTTTAATCGACTGTGCAACTGATACCGACACCGTAGTTTGCGCCCTCGATTTAAACAACGCAGTTATCGACAAAGCGATTGAGCTTAACGCAAAGCTTATAATAACTCACCATCCCGCAATTTATCATCCCATAAAAAACATACAGGGATTGTATTCAAGGGCTGCAGTAAACGGTATTAGCATTTATTCTGCTCACCTCTGTTTAGATAGTGCGTTTGGTGGGATCGACGACGGGCTAGCTCAAATGGCAGGCTGCGTAGGCGAAGCTAAAATTGTGCTTTACGTTAACGAAACAAACGGTTTTGGTAGAATTTTTTCGGTAGAACAGCAAACAGCCGAAAGTATCGTTAATCGCGTTATAGCCACACTTAATACGAATAAGTATATGTTTTTCGGCGATAAAAACACAATAGTTAACAGCGTTGCAACCTTTTGCGGTGCAGGTCTTAACGACGGTGGGGTAAACGCCGCAATTAACTCAGAGCTTTTAATCTCGGCGGATATTCCGCACCACGTTTTACTTAATGCATTAGAAAAAGGAAAATGTGTTTTACAACTTACACACTACGCTAGTGAAGCGTACGTAATGAAAAATTTTTGCGAAAAATTATTTAGTCAAAATAAAATTAACAGCTATTTTTATGCTGACGAACGCTTTTTATAATCAATATAAAATAGTGTTAAATAGGAGGGTATTATGTCTGTAATAGAAAAATTACTTGCTTACCAAGAAGAAGATGGAAAGCTTTTTGAAATTGAAAAAAAGCTTAACGAAAGTGAAGCTCGCAAAAAGGGCGTTCAGGCACAGCGTTTTTTACGCGGTGTAACCGAAACGCTTGCAGGCATCGAAGCAAAGGCGCAAGAGCTTAATTTAGCATATGAAAATGCGGTAAAGGAGCTTGAGCGTATTAAGGAAGAAAACGCAGAGTTTCAGTCTATTGCCGAAAAAGTTAGCGATGAAAAAGAAATCGCTTATCTTAAGGATAGAGCAAACAAGCTTGCTAAAACTTTAGACGAACTCGTTAAAAAGATTTTAAAAATCGA
The DNA here is from genome assembly GCA_017456665.1 of Clostridia bacterium. Taxonomy (GTDB): domain Bacteria; phylum Bacillota; class Clostridia; order Christensenellales; family Borkfalkiaceae; genus HGM11416. The sequence continues at coordinate 2,657 of JAFTIY010000032.1, forward strand.
GCAAGACATGAACGACGTAGTTAAAGCGTACACTAAGCTTAAAAAAGAAACGCTTGCATACCAAGAGCTTTATGAAAGCGCAGGTAAAGAATATACGGCGCTTAAAGAGCAGGTTGCAAAAGACCGTAAGGCAATCGAAGAACAGCTTAAAGTTTTAGCAGTAGGTATTCCGGCCGACGTGCTTGAAAAATATAAAGAAAAGCGTAAGGATAAATCCTTCCCGATTGTATATAAGCTTACCGAGGGTAAGCATTGTGCGGCGTGCGGAACGGAACTTTCGCTTAAGCAACAAGATGAATTGCGTCGTGAAAACGGCGTAATCGAATGTGAAAACTGCCGTAAATTAATATTTATGTAACGAAGAAAAAGTGCCGTTAACGGTGCTATAGCCCAACTTTTTAAATATTAGATGATGAGGAAAAATTATGAAACTTAATTACAAACGCACAATATTAGTAGGTTTTGCATTCTTTTTAATACTTGCGTTTTGGCAAGCGTATGAAACAATCGTACCTTTAATGCTCGTTAACAAATTTGGCTTAAGCCAAACTGCATCAGGCGTAATAATGGCGCTTGATAACGTTCTTGCAATTTTCTTGCTCCCTTTATTTGGTTCTCTTTCTGATAAAACGAACAGCAAATTTGGTAAAAGAACTCCCTACATTATAGTTGGTACGATAGTAGCGATAGCTGCCTTTATCGGTTTAACCTTTGCAGATAACGCACAGCTTGCACAGCTTTCTATAATGAACAATCCCGAGCAATTCCACGCTCAATTATATGAAGATAATACCGAAATTTTAAACGCCGAAAAAGAGGCGTCTTACGATAATAGCGTTGCAGAAAAATACAGCGTTCAAGATTACGCGGCTTACATAAATTATAACAAGCCTTACGGCGAACTCGATGCTGATCAAAAAGCGAGCTTAAAGCAGTGGTTTATAAGCCTTAACGCCGAAACAGACGAGCAAGCCGGTGCGCATAACCTTTATTATTACGATTACGGCAACAAAATTTACTATACCAGTCTTGAAGGATTAGATGAAGAGGCTGCGGCAAGTGCAATTAAGTATAACGCTTACCAAAATTTAGTGGTAGTTGCGAGCAGTAATTTTGCTTGGACTCAAACGGTAAAAAATCCCGTTCCGCTAATTTGCTTCGTAGTAATACTTTTAATAGTGCTGTTGGCAATGGCAACCTTCCGTTCTCCGGCAGTTGCACTTATGCCCGATGTAACTATCAAGCCCTTGCGCTCGCAAGGTAACGCAATAATCAACTTAATGGGAACGTTCGGCGGAATGCTCGTGCTCGTTTTAGGAATGGTATTCGGCACGGGTAACGTAAAAAATCAAACGGCTTCGTTTACCGGTTACGTTATAGCGGTTTGCGTAATTATGGCTATCGGCTTAACGTTATTCCTCGCATTCGTTCGCGAAAAGAAGTGGGCGGCTGAAATGGAGCAAACCTCTAAAGAACTTGGAATCGATACCGAGGCTGACGAAATAGAAGACCTTGTAGATAGTGACGTTAAAGAAAGCTCAAAGGGCAACGGTACGGGAATAAAAGAGCTTATCAAAAACGATAAAGGCAAATTTATTTCGCTTATTTTAATACTGCTTTCGGTTGCGCTTTGGTATACCGGTTACAATGCTGCAAGCTCAAAATATTCACTTTACGCTACCAATATTTTACATAAAGACTACAATTTAACCTTGCTTATTGCGCAAGGTGCGGCAATAGTTGCATATCTTCCTGCAGGCGCTCTCGCTGCAAAAATTGGCAGAAAGAAGAGTATTTTAGCGGGCGTAGCACTTTTAACTTGCGCGTTCTTCTCAGTTGCATTTTGTACGGCAAAAACTCCCACGATAGTGCTAAATATCGTATTTGCGCTTGGCGAAATTGGTTGGGCAACTATAAACGTTAACTCATTCCCCATGGTAGTAGAGCTTGCAAAGGGTAACGACGTTGGTAAATATACGGGTTATTATTATACCGCGTCAATGGCGGCTCAAATTATTACTCCTATTTTATCGGGTGCTATAATGGATTTATTTGGAGGAATGCAACCGTTATTCTTCTACAGCACCATATTTATCGGGCTTTCATTTGTAACGATGCTCTTCGTTAAGCATGGCGACAACCTACGCTTAAAAGAAGAAAAAGAACAATCTTTAGCTCAAAATGAAGCTGAATAACAAACTAAAAAGCACATTGTAGTGATCAAATGCGTTTAAAAATAACCCCATAAATTGGTAGTTTTTTAATAAATTATTTTATTTACGGGTGGAATTCATTGGGTAAAGACGTATTTGGCTGCGTGATACTCCGTTAAGAGTATCACGTTAAAGCTACGTGTTCTTTAAAGAAAGGTATATTATGAAAATCGATCCTCACGTACACTCGAGCGGAATAAGCAAGTGCAGCAGGGTATCATACGAGCAAATAGTTTCGCTTAAAAAGCAGGCTGGCTACGACGGCGCGGTTTTAGTAAACCATTGTCAACCTTGGTATTTTACAGATGAAGAATACCAAGGTTGGATGCGCTCTTTTATCGAAGAGTTTAAAAATGCCTATGAATATGGTAAAAACAACGGTTTTTTATATTTTTTAGGTATTGAGGTATCAATTGAAAATCCCCATTATGCCGACTTTTTGCTTTACGGAGTAACCGAAGAATGCTTGCTCGCTGCGCCAAATTTATGCAAGCTCAATCAAAAGCAGTTATACGAATTTTGTTGCGAGTGGAATATTACTCTAGTTCAGGCTCATCCCTTGCGTGAGGGGCACGTTTTTTTAGATCCGCGCTTTATGCACGGAGTAGAAATTAATCTTCGCCCCGGTGATTTAGAGATGAGAGATCAAGTTGAAAAACTTGCTCGCGAACACGGGTTGCTTATCACGGTTGGGTCTGATTACCATACGGCAAAGGCAAAAGAGATTGGCGGATTAATTATTCCAAACAGCGTTAAAACGGCAAAGCAGTTGAGTGAATACCTGCAAAACACAAACTCAATCGAGTATTTTATCGAAAACGAGATATTTATTTTTAATAAATTTTAAAAAAAAGTATAAAAATAGATTTACGTAACATAATATTATTACAGTAAGCGGTAGCAAAAGCGTATACGTCATAACGAGAAGGGCGTACCCGAATAAATTTTTGGGCTAAAGCACCGAATACTGATTTAAATAGCTTTGCAAATTATTAAACGGCTTTATAATTTTATGTTATGTAGGTTCTGGAAAAATTTTGTTGTTACAAATAACGCCATTACCGAAGGGTTAGTTTATTTTACGGGCGGCTTTGCGTCTGTAGTTTGTTTTGCAGAGCAAAAGGCCGCAAAACCCTGGTTGGCGTTGCGACCTTTTTTTTTGTTTTTTATATTTTGCGCAACACTTTGCTATTTGCAAATTTTATTAGAAAAAACATGTTGCGGCGAGTTGTTTTTATAACTTAAATCAGCAATCAAAAAATTTAAAATAAACAACAAGGGAGAAATTTATGTTCAAAATTACATTTATGGGAGCAGGCAGTACCGTTTTTGCAAAAAACGTGCTCGGCGACTTAATACTTTTACAACGTCAAACAGATTATGAAATTGCCTTGTACGATATAGATAACAATAGACTTGAAGAATCTTATATGATGCTCGACTACATCAATAAAAAATACGAAGGTAGGGCAACCATAAAAAAATATACCAATCGTAAAGAGGCATTAACGGGTGCTAACTTTATAGTAAACGCAATTCAAGTTGGCGGATACGAGCCTTGCACCGTAACCGATTTTGAAATTCCTAAAAAATACGGGCTTCGCCAAACTATTGCCGACACTTTAGGTATAGGTGGCATATTCAGGGCGCTTCGTACCATTCCCGTATTAGAGGATTTTGCAAATGATATCCATCAAGTAGCCGATAAAAACGCACTTTTTATCAACTATACAAACCCGATGGCCATGCTTTCTAAATATTTAATAGATAATCTTAACTTAAACGCAGTGGGGCTTTGTCACAGCGTTCAGGCTTGCGCTAAAGGGCTACTCGAAACTTTAGATATGCAAGATTATTTGCCCGAATGCAAATGGGAGATTGCAGGTATTAACCACCAGGCGTGGCTTTTAAAACTTACAGACGGCAAGGGCAACGATCTTTACCCCGAAATTAAGCGCCGCTCACTTTCGGGCGAATATAAAGAAAAAATGGGATGGGATCTCGTGCGCCACGATATGATGCACCGTTTTGGATATTATATAACCGAATCTAGCGAGCATACCTCTGAATATACCCCATGGTACATAAAACAAAAATATCCCGAGCTAATCCAGCGTTATAATATTCCGCTAGACGAGTATCCCCGCCGTTGCGTAAACCAAATTAACGGTTGGCAAGAGCGTAAAAAATCTCTCCTAACCGATGGCGTTTCTCACGAGGTAAGTAACGAGTTTGCTGCTCCCATAATTAACGCTGTTTTAAGCGATACGCCATATCGTATTCACGGCAACGTAATGAATAACGGGCTTATAGATAATTTACCTCAAAACGCTTGCGTTGAAGTTCCTTGCTTGGTAGACAGAAACGGAATAACTCCTTGCAAAGTTGGATCTCTTCCCGAGCAACTTGCAAGTTTAAACCGCACCAATATCAACGTTCAAAACATGACGGTACAAGCCGCTGCCGAGCGTAAAAAAGAATACGTTTATATGGCGGCGTATTTAGATCCTCATACGGCTGCAGAACTTTCGCTCGACGACATAAAAAATATGTGCGACGAATTGTTTGAAGCTCATAAGGGATGGCTTCCTGAATATAAATAAGTGGCGCTATAACGCGATTAACACGCTTTTTGTAATAAAAAACACCGAGAAATGGGCGTGTTTCATAGGGATTTAAAGTATCACACTAATTTTTTTGACCTTTCAGTACTTTTTAGATATAATAAAAATAAATAATTTGTTGGGTATTATTATGAAATATGAACTTCACGATAGCCAAATTAACGATATTTTAATTGATGGAAATAAAATAGTGCTATCTTTTTCAGAAGGTTTTTGGGAATTGGATACAAACGGTAAGGAATATTCTCAAAAACAAAATTCTAA
>JAFTIY010000033.1 GCA_017456665.1 Clostridia bacterium
CCGCCGATGGTGTAACCGTCGAGAGTTGATTCGGGAAGGTTAATCTTATCGCCTACTGCATAGTATTGAGTAGCTACTTCGCTGCCGCCTAAAGTGTTAAAGGTAACGCTGTATGCGGTTACGTTAGCTGCTGCCCATTCGCCGAGCTGTGCGCCGTCTTTCATACCGCAAACGCTAATTACGTTTACGCCTTCTTTAGTAAGAACTACTGCTGCGCTGTTGGTGGTTACGGTCATTTCTTCGCCATCGTTTACCTTTACGAGGTAAGCGGTTGCGCCCATTACGTAATTCCAAGTAGCAACGCCGCTTTGATAGTTAACTTGTTGTACGGTTTGAACGTTTGAAACGTTTACTGCTGCACCGTAGTAAGAGTTTTGAGCTTGGTTTTCTGCAACTGCCTGAACCTTAACTTGTAATTCTTGGCCTTCTGCAAAATGTTCTGCGGTAATTGCAAAGGTAGTTCCGGTTACGTTGTAAACCTTGTCGCCTACCATTACGTTGTATGATACTGCGCCGGCTACTGCGTCCCAAGTGAGTGCGTTGCCGTTTACTGCAACGTTTGCGGGTGCTGCCATTGCTTCTTTTTCGTAGCCAAGTTCTGCTGCTGCGCCTGCATTGTATGCTTTTGCTACAGCTTGAACCTTAATGCTTACTTGACCTGCCGCTAAATTAGCGATAGAGTATTCGGTAACGTTGCCTACGTTAACAGCTTTGCCGTTAATTTCTACTACGTATGCGGTTGCGTTTTCAACTGCATTCCATACGAGCATACCCTCTTGGGTAACGGTTAAGCCTTCAACAGCTGCAAGGCTTTGCTCAAATGCGTAAGGAACTGAAGAAGAAGCAATAAAGTTTTCTGCTACAGCCTTAACGATAAATATAATACCGTCTTCTTGCATCTGGCAGTTTGCAAAGTTGTAAGTGGTTGAGCTGCCGTTAGAAATTTCAACGTGGTTATGGTTTTCATCGCCACAGTCGATAGTGATTAAGTATTCTTGTGCGTTTTCAACTGCGTTAAACATTAAAACGCCGTCTTTAACTTCAAATAAGCAAACCTTATCGAGAACTTTGTTTTCAAAGAAAACCGTTCCAGCAAGATCGGTGCCTGCTACCTTAACGATAACCTTGTATTCGCCAGCGGGTAATTTGTTAAAGTCGTAGTTGTATTTGGTAGTACCACCGCTAACGGTGTTTACCATTTCGCCGTTTTGGTTGTTATAAATTTCTAATACGTATTGGTTGTTAACGCCGGGAGCAGTCCAATTGATTGCGCCATTTTCGTTTACGCTAACTAAAACCGCATTGTCGCTATATACTGCAACTAAAGTGGTGTGTTGGCTAAGAGTTTGACCTTCGTATTTGCAAACTAACTTATCCGTATCGCCGTCAACCGACATCCACCAACCTGCAAACGTAGCACCTTCTTTTTCAGCTACGGGAAGTTCGTAAAGAACGCCGCCGATGGTTTGCATTTGAGCAACTTCTTGACCTTCTGCCATTAAGGTTGCCATAAATTCTTCTTGCCCTTCTACTGCAGGCTCGAATCTTGCATATAAGGTCATATCGCCCGTTACGGGTGCTGTGCCGAATGCGTATGCTTTGGTAAGCGCTTCATCGGTGTACCAGGTAATAAAGTTATACTCAGGTTTGGTAGGATCAGCAGGTTTAGCAAAGGTTTTGCCGTTCATAACCTGTTGAGCAGCTACCGCGCTACCGCCGTTGGTTTCAAAGGTTACGGTGTAGTTAACCTTTTTATACCAAGTGAGCTGTTCGCCACCGTAAGTAAACGTAAGGATATTATTCTGCAACTGTGCGCTAACCGTTTGACCGCCGATTGTTACGGTCATCGTTTCGCCGTCGTAGGCATAAGTACCTGCCATCTCGGTTTGCATAGCCATCGTGAGTATGCCTTTACCGAGTGTAAGCTGGTATTCGTTGCCTTCCGCATTACAGTAATAATCGCCTTGTTCGCCGTACTCTTGAACCTGCTCGCCGCCTGACGAAGAATCGCCACCCGGGGTGCTGGGCTGACATGCCGCAAACACACCAACAGATGCAAGCATTACTACGAGCATTACGCTGATTAATAAATGCTTCATTGTTTTCATACAATACCTCCATAATTTTGGATAATAAAATTATTTTTTAATTTATGCCGTGCCGTATGGCTTTTAGCTGTTTTAATATAGGCGCTTAACGTTTGCGCCTCTTATTTGATTTACTACGCGCCGTTTTTTAGCGCTTATGTTACTTTACCTGTTAATACGTAATATCCTTAGCCGATATTGCTTAACCGTAAAAGCGAAACTTTAAGTTCATAACCCTTTTATTCGCTTAATTTGGATATGCGCTTTTTTGGGCTTTGTTTAACGGCTATTTTGCAAGCTTTGTTTAATTTGCTGCAATTTGCCTACCATTACCGCGCTTTTGCTTTATATTTTAATGCGTTTTTAACGCTTTATCCTCTTGCGTGCGTATGTGCGTTATTAAATCTTGGTCGCGCACATTATGCACTACTTTTCGCAAAAAATGGGGAATATTATGCATATTATCCATAAATCGCATTTAATTTGCATAACTATTCATTTTTACAAACTGCCCAAAATTCAAAAAAAACTACGATTTTGTAAAAATTAAATTGCCGTTTTTAGATTTTTCGCATGCAATGCTCTGCCTTAAAAAAATGCAAAATTCCGCTTGAAATGATATAATTTCTACTTATATCACGCATAAGTAACACTTATAACACGCTTTTGAGGCCCTTTTTTGGGGTAAAATTGCGCCTAAATGTAAAATATGTACGATTTTACCATAATATTTATTATATTGTCAAACACTTTAACCCCACAAATTAAAAAAATATAAAATTATTGACAAATTAATAAAAAATATTCATTTTTGTTTGCATAAAATACAAAAAACTAAAAAAATGTTGCTTAAATTTTTTCAATTTTGCCCTAAAATACCCCGTTTTGTATTTCGATGCGTACATTTTTTAAAAAATTGTACGCCACAAAATACAATATTAACTAACTTTTGCTTAATTTAAATTCTTTTTTCTCACTGGGCATATATATAAACCAAACACCCCCGCTTTTTTGGTTTGCAGTTTAAAAAATAGCCTGCTTTTTTATCGTCTTGTATTGCAAGGCTATTAATTTCTATCTTTATTATATAATAACGCGCAATTTTCAAGCGATATAACCAAGTTTAAAATACACGCCTTGCGGTTTATTTTCAATTTATAATTTTAACGTTGTTTTTTTATTAGCTTGAGGTAAATAATATCGTTACGGCAGTTACTCGCGCTTAATTAAGCTGTTATGTTGTTAACCGCGTTGTAAATTAATGTTTTTTTACGGCTATATAAGCAAAAAACAACGGTAAACTATTAGTTGTTAAAAAGGCAAACGCCTTAGCTCATGCCCCTTTTACTCCATAGTAATTTTAAACTTAATTTAGCATAAAGTAACTTTAAAATTTTTAGCTGTTATGCACCTTTAAGTTTTGTTTTTCTAACCGCCCATACTTAATTTTTGTTAAAAAAGACCGCCCATAGCGCGATTAACGCACATTTAATCATTTAATAAACTTTTAATAAACCTTACCCGCTGATCGCTTACGAGCACCCGCCATTGCCATGCAATTTGGCACAATTTATGATCTTCAGTATTTAAACTACCCGTTTGCCTGCCTGCAATTAGTACGATAATTTTTTTACTTTTTAATCTCTTTACTATGCTGTGCACTTCGTTTTCAGTTAAATTTAAAAGCCTTGGTTCAACGTGCATTCCAAGATTTACTGCATCTAAAATATAGCAATATTGCCTGTATTCCTCCGCGCTTTTATATAAACGCCTATCGGGTAAGTATACCGCAATTGCATTTTCAGGAATATTCCACGCACCGCAATCACAACACCTAAACGCCCCTTTTATATACGGAAGCATTTGACTTACCTTTGCGCTTGAAATCTTATGTTTTTTTGCAAATTGCGCTGCACTTAACCCTTTTTTTGCCATAATAACCTACTCGTTTGCGCAAATTTACATATGCCCTTATGCACAATTATGCTAAAAAACAACAGTAAAAACAATGCATAGCATAAAAAACAATCCAAAAGTACATATGTAACAAACTGTTACATTTTATATTGTAACATTATGTTACAATTAAGTCAAGGAGATTTTAACGGTTATGGATATGATTGGTTTAAAAAAAATTCGCAAGCAAAAAGGATACAGTCAACTTAAAGTTGCGATGGATTTATCAATAAGCCGCGAAGCCCTTTCTTATTACGAAAACGGCAAACGCAGCCCCGACGTTAATATGTTAGTAATCTTATCTAACTATTTTAACGTTTCAATCGACTATTTAATTACCGGAAAAGAATATGAAAAAAGATAAAAGTGAGGCTATAGCGCAATTAACTTCACTTTTACTATGTTTATTATTATAAAATAATATTATCTATCGTTTGACAGTGTGCCCTTTATATGCTATAATAAAAAGGTAAAAGGAGGCGTAGCCCAGTTGGTTAGAGCGCTTGCTTGACATGCAAGAGGTCGATAGTTCGAGCCTATTCGTCTCCACCAACAAAAAAAGAACATTTGTCTACCAAGACAAATGTTCTTTTTTTGAATGATGTTTGCCTTCGGCAAATGATGCAGGGCGTTGCCCTATGATGACGGCTTCGCCTAATGATGCGTGGCTTCGCCACATTTTATGGCAAACATCGCATCATTGCGGAAC
>JAFTIY010000034.1 GCA_017456665.1 Clostridia bacterium
ATGTCAAGTGCCCCCATGCCCAACATAAGACTTGTCGATAATATTTGAGGGAAGAATTCACCGTTAGAAATATTCGATATTGCATTATAAATAAAATTACCTCCGCTCAACGTAGAAAGCAAATACCATAATCCAAACGAAAAGATTATTGCAACTACCACAGTAATTAAAATTGTTTTTGTTCCCTTATTCATAAATTTTCCTTTGTATAAATTATTTGTATATAAAACACAAGCAAAAGCTTAATCTCTACAGCTTAAATACTAATTTTTAATAATTATATATGCGCTTATTTATTAAAAAGTTGGCCTATAAGGCGATTAACGCCATTTTATTAGGGGCGAACGTTTTCAAAAATGCAGTTAACTTTCCACTCTTTTGTTTGTGCTAGCTGATCTTCGGTTTGCACCGTCCATACGATTACGGGGCGGTTAAATTTTTTTGGCATAACGTGAATATTGCAGTTTATAAAATCGGGCTTTGCAATAAAATTTAAGGGCATATACTTACACATAACATAGTTTAAAAATGATACGTTTCCCCTATCTTTAATACCGCCAAGCTGACCGCGAATAACCCACGGCGCATATTTTTTTACTGCGATTACAATTCTTGGATCAAAAGACTGAACTGCATATTCTCCCTTGTAATTTTTAAGATGATCTAATGCTATTTTTGCTACGTCGTACTGCTTAGACTTTTGCATTTTAAGCTCTATCATTAGTGGAACTTGCCCGTTTACAAAATCTAAAAACTGCTCAAAGGTCATAATTTTTTGTTCGGTGCCACCTAGCGTTAAAGTGCAAAGTTCGTTATAGGTTACGTCGTTAATATTTTTATCAACACCGGTAACCCTCTTCAAATTATCGTCGTGAAAGCAAACGGCAACACCGTCTTTGGTAATTTGCACGTCCATTTCAATGGGAAAGCCACTTTTTATAGCCTGTTCGTATGCAAGCTTGCTGTTTTCGATGGCGTTTTCGTCAGTTAAACCGCGGTGAGCAATGGGTTTGGTTAATATCCAGCTGTTTTTTGTTAATCTTCCTCTCATAAATCCCCTATTTAAAAGCAAAAAATGCTTATTTTTATTAATTTAATAAAAAAAATATCAATAATATTATAACACAAAAAACAAGTTGCTTGCAAGCGCTTGATTATTTTTATAAAAAAATATATAATATATAAATAATATTTAGTATTTTTAAGCGAGAATTTATGGCATTAACTAAAAAAAACAACGTACGCAACTTTTGCATAGTAGCACATATCGACCACGGAAAGTCTACCCTTGCCGACCGCATTATCGAAAAAACCGGTCAGGTTAGCCAACGAGATATGGAAAGCCAGCTTTTAGACTCGATGGACCTCGAAAAAGAGCGCGGCATTACCATTAAGCTAACTCCGATTACCATGTACTATACCGCAAAAAACGGCGAAGAATACAAGTTTAATTTGATTGATACCCCCGGCCACGTTGACTTTTCTTACGAAGTATCACGTTCACTCGCTGCGTGCGAGGGAGCAATTTTAATAGTTGACGCAACTCAAGGAATAGAGGCTCAAACTTTAGCAAATTGCTATTTGGCGCTCGATAACGACCTTGAGATTATGCCCGTTTTAAATAAAATGGACCTTGCAAGCGCCCGTCCGGATGAGGTTTCGGCCGAAATTGAAGAAATTATTGGATTAGACGCTTCAGATGCACCCAGAATTTCGGCAAAAAACGGCATAAATATAGAAGACGTTTTAGAAGGTATCGTTAATAAAATCCCCGCGCCCGTAGGCGATGACGATGCCCCCCTTCGCGCTCTTATTTTCGACTCTTATTACGATAATTTTAAAGGGGTTATTTGCTTTGTTCGCATTAAAGACGGAAAGGTAAAGGTAGGCGATAAAATTCGCACCTATATTTCAGACAAGCAGTTCGACGTAACGGAGGTTGGCGTTTTCAGCCCCCACCTTCAACCCAAGGAATGCTTATATTCGGGGGACGTTGGATATATTGCGGCAAGCATTAAAAGCGTAGAAGATACCAACGTTGGCGATACCATCACTTTGGTAAACAATCCCGCACCAGAGCCATTACCCGGATATAAAAAGGCTCTGCCCGTAGTTTTCTCGGGCGTTTATCCCCTCGACGGCTCTAAATTTAACGACCTTAAAGAAGCTCTTTTAAAACTTAAGCTCAACGATGCGGCTTTATCGTTCGAGCCGGATAACTCAATGGCGTTAGGCTTTGGCTTCCGTTGCGGATTTTTAGGGCTTTTGCATATGGAAATCGTTCAACAGCGTATTGAACGCGAATTCGATTTAGATATTATTACCACTACACCCGGTGTTTCTTACCACGTTTATAAAACGGGTGGCGAAATGGTTTTGGTAAACAACCCTTCCAAACTGCCCGACAGCTCTGAAATAGAGCATATCGAAGAGCCGGTTATTAAGGCGAGCATATATTCCCCACCCGATTATATAGGCCCGATTATGGAGCTTTGTAAAGAAAAACGGGGCGAGCTTATTACTATGGACTATATCGATACTCGCCGCGTACGCTTACTGTATAAATTACCGTTAAACGAAATAATCTTCGACTTTTTCGACGGACTTAAATCGCGCACCCGCGGTTACGCCTCTCTTGACTACGAATTAGACGGTTATCAAACGAGCGAGCTTGTAAAGCTTGATATGTATTTAAACGGTGATATTTGCGACGCTCTTTCTATAATAGTTCATAAAGAAAAGGCTTATGCTCGCGGCAGAGCAATTGCTATTAAGCTTAAAGACGTTATTCCCCGCCAAATGTTCGAAATTCCCATTCAAGCTGCGGTAGGCGGAAAAATTATCGCGCGTGAAACGGTAAAAGCACTTCGCAAAGACGTTTTAGCAAAATGCTACGGCGGCGATATTACTAGAAAGAAAAAGTTGCTTGAAAAGCAAAAAGAAGGTAAAAAGAAAATGAGGCGACTTGGCTCTGTTGAAATACCTTCAGAGGCATTTATGTCTATTTTAAAAATAGATTCAGAATAGGGCTTTTAAATAAAACCCCGCTATAACACGATTAACGCACATTTAAAAAAATTTTATTAAGGAAAATTATGGCAGGAATTTACGTTCACGTTCCCTTTTGCAAGCACAAATGCACCTATTGCGATTTTGCTTCTTACCCGCGTGAAATCAATAAGGCAGAGGCATATTTTGCCTGCCTTTTAAAAGAAATTGACTCTCGCGCACAAGAGCTTAAGCATATGGTTTTTGATACCGTGTATTTTGGCGGTGGAACTCCGTCGTTTGTAAATGCAAATCTAATCGGTGCTGCTTTAAACAGAATAAAAAAGACTTTTAACGTTGCACAAGGGGCAGAAATCACCATCGAAATTAACCCCGGAACGGTAGATGAAGAAAAGGTTGAGCTATATAAAAAAGTTGGGTTTAACCGCTTTTCAATAGGGCTTCAATCTGCCGATGACAAAAGGCTTGCTAGCCTTAACAGAATACATGATGCACAGCAATTTTTGCATACGTGTGAGCTTTTAGGCGACCAAAACATAAGCGTTGACGTTATGATCGGCTTAAAAGAGCAACAAAAAGATGAGGTTAAAAAAACCATTGATTTAGCGGTAAAAGGCGGAGCAAAACACATTTCTGTTTACGCACTCACGCCCGAAGAAGGAACTCCAATGTTTACAACTTACTTAAACGGAGAGCTCCCAAGTGAAGATGAAACTGCCGAGCTTTACGACTTTGCTTACCGTTATTTAGATAAGCTTGGCTACAAAAGATACGAGGTTTCAAACTTCGCTCTTGGTGGCTACTATTCAAGGCATAACCTAAACTATTGGAAGCGAGGCGAATACGTTGGTCTTGGCGTTGCCGCTTCATCGTGTATTGAAAACCGCCGCTTTACCAACACCGAAAAAATCGACGAATATATTCGCTTTATCATGAACGATTGCTATGCCGAAATTTTTAGTGAAAAAATTGAAGGCGACGAGATTAAAAGCGAGTTTATTATGCTTGCGCTTAGAACCTCGGCCGGTATAAATCTTGATAAATATAAAAACACTTTCGGCGTTGATTTTTTATGTGAATTTAAAGAAGAAGTGGCGCTAGAGGGCGATTATCTTGATATTGGCGAAAATTTTGTAAAGATCAAAGACGATTATTTATACGTTCAAAACCAAATTATTATCAATTTTCTAAAATAGGCTTTTTAAAAAATTTTGCTCAACTTAAACTGGTTTTTTAATAAACGCACCACAAACAATATAATAAATCAAGGAGAACTTTAATGAGTAAACCGAGTAAAGTTATGCAAGTTGCTACGTTTATTTTGTACGTAGTAATGGGAATTTGCATTGCGGTGTTTATTATTCCGTTAAGAGATTTTTTGTTTGAAATACTCAATAACGAAGCTATAACCGCATTTGTTATACTTTCAATATTGTTTTTACTTTTTTTATTTTCAGTTTTTTTACAAACGATAATACACGAAGCAGGCCATCTCGTTTGCGGACTGATAAGCGGTTATAAATTTTCTTCATTCAGAATACTCTCTACCTGTTTTGTTAAAACGAATGAAAAAATCAAGGTTAAAAAAATAACCGTACCGGGAACGGTTGGGCAATGCTTAATGCTTCCGCCTAAGCAAGATCTGAGCGCAAACGTTCCCTACAAGTTGTATAATTATGGCGGTTGCATTTTTAACTTTGCTTCTGCGTTAGTGTTTGTAATAATTGCCTTTGTTTTTAAATATAACGTGATCTTGTATGCAATATTTGGAGTTTTGGCGACTGCCGGAATGATGCTGTTTTTTAACAACGGCATTCCAAAGCGAACCGCACTTATTCAAAACGACGGGCAAAATATTATAGATATAGGCAAAAGCCAACAATCTATGCAATCTTATATTATTCAGCTTCTTATTGCAGAAGCACAAACAAAAGGATTAAAATTGAGTGAAATGCCAAACGAGTGGTTTGAAATGCCAAACGCAGAAGACTTAAACAACCCCTTAGTCACCACAAGAGTTTCGCTTATTTGCTCTCGCTTAATAGAGCAACGAGATTTTTTCAACGCGCATATTACCATTCGCACTCTTTTACAACACAAGCAAAGCCTTTTGGGCATTTATAAAATTTTTATGGAGCTTGAGCTTATTTATCTCGACGCAATAAATTTTTGGGCTTCACCCACTGAAATTTCAAACAGGCTAAGCGTTCAATTAAAAAACGTTAACGCCATTAAAAACAGCATCAGCGTGCAACGCGTTTTGTATACTGTAGAAATAGTTTGCAGAGCAAACGAAAAAGAAGGGCAAAAGCATCTTCAACTGTTTGAAAAATCCGCAAAAAAATACCCCTATCAACAAGAAATCGAGGAGGAGCGCAAACTTATTGCCCTTGCTCAAGAATGCGCAAAAAAACTAAAAGAACAAGCCAACGCTTAAAATTTATTGCCAACAAACTGCAACGCTTTTTGTTGGCAATTTTTTATAACAAATAGATTATTGGCAAAATTATTGCTATAATCAACCTTATTTTACGTATTAGCCAAATATAAAAATAAAAAATTAAAATATTTAAAAAAAATAGTAGATATTTACAATTTTATTTGTTATAATATATCATGTAAAATTTGGGCTAACGATAAAAGCCCATAAAAAGAGGCATTAAAAAATGGCAAAAGTTGCGATTTTAACCAGCGGGGGCGACGCTCCCGGCATGAACGCCTGCATAAGAGCCTGCGTTCGTTATGCAATTTACAAAGATTTAGACGTTTTTGGGGTTGAAAGAGGCTATAAAGGCCTTATCGACAACCACTTAAACTATATGAATAACCGTTCAGTTTCGGGCATAGTTCAACGAGGCGGAACAATTTTACGCACTGCTCGCTGCCCTGAATTTAATCAGATTGAATATCAACAGCAAGCGGCTGAAACCTTAAAGGCGTACGGAATAGATAATCTTGTGGTTATCGGTGGCGACGGATCTTTCCGCGGTGCGCGTGACCTTTCAAACAACTGCGGCATAAACGTTATCGGTATTCCGGGAACGATTGACAACGACCTTGCATACACCGATTACACCCTCGGCTTTGATACTGCGGTTAACACCTGCATAAGCGCAATAAACTCTTTGCGTGATACTATGGACTCGCACGATCGCGTAAGTTTGCTTGAGGTTATGGGCAGAAACTGCGGCGATATAGCACTTTACGCTGCGGTTGCAGGCGGCGTTGAATACGTTTTAGTTCCCGAGGTCAAATACGACCTCGACGAAATTGCTTCTTCTATAAAATTCAGCCAAAAGCGCGGAAAAACGTCTAATATGATCGTTTTAGCAGAAGGAGCAGGCGATAAAGATGAAATTTGCACTGCTATTAAGCAAAAAACGGGCATATCGGTAAAAACCACTACTCTTGGTCACATTCAACGCGGAGGTTCACCCTCTATGGCAGATAGAATTTTGGCCGCTAAATTTGCAGTTAAAGCAATTGATTTGCTTTTAGATAAACAAACAAACAAAGTTGTAGGCATTAAAGACAACAAGATTATTGATTGCGATATCAACGAGGCGTTAAGCAAAAAACGCGAATTCGACAAAGAGCTTTACGATATAGCCCACAACTTAAGCTTATAATTTATTTGCTTGCCGCGGCTTTTTAAAAGCGGTTAGTTCACGTTAAAAAAAATAATAAACATAAAAATTTGGAGGCACAACATTATGAAAAACTTGGTTGGCGCACTTATGTTTGCGCAATCGGGCGGTCCTACTTCAGTTATTAACGCAAGCGCTGCAGGCGTATTTATCGAGGGTTTAAACCAAGAAAACATTACTGCAGTTTACGGCGCAGCACACGGCATTAAGGGTGTTTTAAACGAAGAATTTTACGATATCTCTAAAGAAGATATGGCAGAACTCGAACTTTTAAAATACACTCCCTCTTCAGCTTTAGGCTCTGTAAGATATAAACTTAAAGACAGCGCTGTTGACGACACCGACTATAAGAGAATAGTTGAAGTATTTAAAAAATATAACGTTCGTTACTTCTTCTACAACGGCGGTAACGACAGTATGGATACTTGCAACAAAATTTCTAAATATATGCAAAAATCAGGCTGGGATTGCAACGTAATCGGCGTTCCCAAAACCGTAGATAACGACCTTTACGGCACAGACCACTGCCCCGGTTACGCTTCTGCTGCAAGATATATTGCTACCACCGTTATGGAAGTTAACCTCGACGCTAAGGTTTACGATACTCCGATGATTTGCGTTATCGAAGCTATGGGCAGAAACGCTGGCTGGCTTACCGCTGCAGCTGCTTTAGCAGGCCATAAAGGCTTAGGCGCTGACCTTATTTATCTCCCCGAAGTTGCATTCGACCTTGATAAATTCGTTGAAGACGTTAAAAACGTTTGCGCTAAAAACAACGGCAAATGTATAGTTGTTGTTTCTGAAGGCATTCACGACAAAAACGGCAAACTTATTGCAGAGCTCGCTTCAAACGTAGCTCGCGACAGCTTTGGCCACGCTCAACTCGGCGGTATTGCTGCAACTTTAGCAAATCTTTTAAAAGAAAAAACCGGCTACAAAACCAGAGGCATCGAGCTTAGCCTTATGCAAAGATGTGGCGCACACCTTGCATCAAAGGTAGACGTTGAAGAAACCTTTGAAGCAGGCAAACAAGCTGTTAAGGCTGCAGTTAGCGGCGAAACGGATAAGATGGTTTGCTACGAACGTCAACCCGGCGACGAATATAAGTGCGAATATAGATTACTCCCATTAGAACTTGCCGCTAATACCGAAAAGACCGTTCCCGTAGAATGGATTATTAACGACGGCACTTACGTTTCAGACGAATTCATTAAATACGCTCTTCCCCTTATTCAAGGCGACTGCAAAGCACCTTTAGAAGACGGACTACCCCGCTTTGCTAAACTTAAAAAAGTTTTAGTTGAAAAGAAATAATTTATCGTTTTAAATAAATACGCAAAAGGAGTTTGCTTTATCTGCAAACTCCTTTTTCTTTTGTTTTTTGCACGCGCCTTACAAATAACGGTTAAATTTTTAGCCTTTTTTCCATTAATAAGAAGGCGCGTTTTTGCCAATTTTTCTATCAACTATTAAAAAAGTGCCTCTATAGCGCGATTATCGCACAATAGAGGCTTTTTGTTAAAAAAGTTTAACCGTCGTACGGAATACCCTCTGCTTTTGGCGCTCTTGAATTCTTTGAGGTAAACGCAAGAACGATTAAAACTGCAAGATAGGGTATTATGTTATAAAAATACGAAGGCAAATTAAGGTTTGCCAACCCGGCAATTCCATCGTTGTTTATATCGATAGCCCTATACGATGAACCAATACATTTTAAAAGCCCAAACAAAAGCGAGCCTATTGCTATTCCTACAGGCTTCCAATTGCCGAAGATCATTATTGCAAGAGCTAAAAAGCCCATGCCAGCCACCGTACCTTGAGCAGTGCCAGCCGAAACGGTTGCGATATAAATATAGCCGCCCATTCCGCCCAAGCAACCAGACAAGAAAGTGCCTATATAGCGCATTTTTCTAACGTTTATGCCCACACTTGCCGCAGCTTGCGGATGCTCGCCGCAGGCACGTAGTCTTAAGCCGAATTTTGTTTTATAAAGTACGATTGATAGAATTATAAATAGAACTATCATTATGTAAGTAGAAATGTAGCTCATATCGGTAAAGGCATCTAAAAAAGTGCCGGTTTTAATATGAAGCATATATTCTTTAACCGTACCTGTAGGCATACGCAAAGCGTTTTGCCCGTAAACAACTTTGATTAAAAGAAGCGAAATCGCAGGAGCTAAAAGGTTTAACGCAGTACCGCCTATAGTTTGATCCGCCTTTAAAGTAATTGCAGAAAAACCGAGAAGCAACGCAAATATTCCGCCCGCAAGAGCCGAAGCAAGCAACGCTATTAAGTAAAGCACCTGCCCCGAAGGCCCGTTTTGCGCCATTTGAATATTATATACCACTACCGCTCCGATAAACGATCCAAAAATCATAATACCGTCGAGCGCGATATTAATAATACCGCTTCGTTCTGCAAAAACGCCTGCAAGCGCGACTATCAAAAGGGGGATTGCAAATATCATCGTTTGCTGAACTAAGAAAATCATTCTACTACCTCCCTATCGCCTACTTGATTTTGGCTGTTATTTTGTTGATTTAAATCATCTTGCTCTTGTTTTTTGCCCTTTTTCTTAAATAAAGAGGATAATTTTTTAAGCATGCTGCCTTTTTTATTGCTTTTTCTACCCGATAAAATATCTTTAATGAGTTTTGAAAACCCTGCAAAGTAAATAATAATTGCAATGATTAAATCAGAAACGTATTCGTTAAACATAGTATATCCTGCAAGGTTAAAACCACCCTTTTCGATATACCTCAAGAATAACGACCCAAAAATTACGCCTATTGGGTTATTTGAAGCAAGTAGCGCAACCGGAATACCGTTAAACCCGTCTGCCGGGAGCGTTTGATAGGTGTTCCAATACAATTCAACCTTACCGTTAAGGAAGTAAAGTGCTGCGCCGCAACCGGCTAACGCACCGGCGATAGCCATAGATAAAATAATATTGCGTTTTTCGTTCATGCCGGCATACTTTGCGGCGTGCTTATTATGACCGCAAGCGCGAAGCTCAAAACCGAAAGTAGTTTTGTTTAATATTACGTAAATTACTATTGCAATGGCAATGGCTATAAACAAGCCTATATCCATATAAGAGCCCTTAAAAATTTGATCTAGCCCTAATTTAGGAGTTGCAACACCGTTTTGTATAGTTGGAATTGTATATCCTGATTTTGATTGAGCACCGTTAACAAACTGCTTATTTACACTAAACACCCAGCTTACTACGTTAGCTGCAATCCAGTTGGTCATAATGCAAACGATAACCTCGTTAACCCCTAAAAGAGCCTTAAACGCACCGGGAATTGCTCCCCACAGCGCGCCGGCTATCATGCCGCATATTAAAGCTAAAAGCCAAACGAAAAAGCCTGCAACTTCGCTTTTAACGGGAATACCTAGCGCCACGATTATAGCCACCATTGCACCCATAAGGTACTGCCCGGGAGCGCCGATGTTAAACAATCCTGTTTTAAATGCAACCGCAACGGCAAGACCTGTAAGAAGCAACGGAGTGGTTTGGAAAAGCATATCGCCCAAAATAAACATTACGTCACTCTTGCTTGCAAACGGGCCACCTAAAAGAATAAAAAATCCATTTACTGCATCGCCCGTTGGAATATCATCAGACGTAATCTCCAATATAAGCATAATAAAGAAGCCTATAAGCACGCCTGTAGCTATACAAATTATTGAAGAAAGAATGGATTTCGTACTTTCCTTTTTGTATGCGGTTAAAAGCTTTGGCTCTTTGTTATCTACAGAGCAAAAGAGCGATTTAAAGAATTTTAAAAATTTATTCATCATCCTTCCCTCCGTACTGTTTTTGGCGTTTTGCGCCCGACATATATAGTCCAAGTTCAGAATACGATCTCTTGGTAGAGTTATCAAGCGAAGCTACTATTTGCCCCTCGTACATTACCAAAATTCTATCCGATAAATCTAAAACCTCGTCAAGTTCTAACGAAACGAGTAAAACTGCCTTGCCTTCATTGCGCGACTTTACTATTTGAGTATGTATGTATTCAATAGCCCCAACGTCAAGACCGCGAGTGGGCTGAACGGCAACTAGTAAATCGTGTTCTTTATCCATCTCGCGAGCGATAATCGCCTTTTGCTGATTACCGCCTGAAAGCGAGCCGGCCGCAGAAATCACACCTTCGCTACTGCGAACGTCAAATTGTTGTATAAGTCCGTTTGCGTAATTGCGAACTTTTTTAAACTTAATGAACCCTAAATTTTGAAACTCTTTTTCAAAGTAACGCTGTAAAACCATGTTTTGCTCGAGCGAATATTCTAAAACAAGCCCGTGCTTATGCCTATCTTCGGGAATGTGACTCATTCCGTGAGTGCTGCGATAGCGTATGCTCTTGTTGGTAATATTTTCTCCGCCTAAATACACAGCACCAGAGGTTGGCTGAATTAGCCCCGTTATTGCGTGAACGAGTTCCGTTTGGCCGTTTCCGTCGATACCGGCAATACAAACGATCTCACCCCTTCTAACCTCAAAGCTAACCTTTTTTAATACCTCTTTCTTTTGTTTTAAGCAAAGATCTTGCACCCTTAAAACGCATTCACCCGGTTGAGAATTTCCCTTTTGTACCGAAAAGCTAACTTCCCTTCCAACCATCATGGCGGCAAGGCTCTCTTTATTGGTATCGGCAATGTTTACGGTGCCTACGTATTTGCCCTTTCTTAAAACGGTGCATCTGTCTGCCACGGCCATAATCTCGTTGAATTTATGGGTAATAAACAAAATAGACTTTCCTTCTTTTGCAAGGTTTTTCATTATTTGCATAAGCTCGTCTATTTCCTGCGGGGTTAAAACTGCGGTAGGCTCGTCGAAAATAAGAACTTCATTATCGCGGTAAAGCATCTTTAAAATTTCTGTTCGCTGTTGCATACCAACGGTAATATTTTCTACCCGTGCATCGGGATCAACGTTAAGCCCGTATTTTTTAGAGAGATCTAAAACCTTTTTTCTCGCCTGTTTTTTTGCTAAAAAGCCAAGTTTAGTGTTTTCTACCCCTAAAATGATATTATCGAGAACAGAAAATACCTCAACCAGCTTAAAATGCTGGTGAACCATTCCTATACCCAACGCCGTTGCATCGTTCGGATTGTTAATTTTAACAGCCTTTCCGTCTTTGTAAATCTCACCTTCATCAGGGTGATAAATACCGAACAGCGAATTCATAAGGGTAGACTTACCTGCCCCGTTTTCGCCTAGCAGCGCGTGTATCTCGCCCCTTTTTAGTTGCAACGTAACGTTATCGTTTGCAACGAGCGGGCCAAATCGCTTGGTTATATTACGCATTTCTATTACGTAATTTTCTTTATTTAAATTACAAGGTTGGGTGCTTGCATTTGCTAAATCCTGCACGCGATAAATACCTCCCCGTTTGAAATTTTTCCTTTCTTTTTATTGGCGGAGCTTTTTACTCCGCCAATAAAAAGAAAGGGCAAGGCATTGCCCTTTCTTTAGTGGTTATTCTACTATTATTTTTCAATAGAGATGTTTAATTTTGTAAATGCAGCGGTCCAATCATCGTTGGTGTAATCAACGTCAGCAGCAGGAACTAATTCGCCAGCTTTAATTTGAGCGTAAAGAGCGTTGTATTGTTCAAGAGTGAAGTTGGTCATTGACCAAGTTTCAGTGGGAAGACCGGTAGCATCTTCAGCAGCGCCGAGGTTTTGAGCTTTTCCGCCAAGTTTTTCATCCCATTCGCCAGCATAGAATTGAGAAAGTGCAAGGTAAACTGATTCAGAAAGACCTTTAACAGCACTGGTGATAACGAGATCACTGCAGCCGGGAAGTAAAGATTGGTCAACGTCAACGCCGATAATCTTAGCGCCTTCGTGGCCTTCTGCAGCAGCTTTAACGCTTTCGAACATAGATCCGCCGCATGCGAATACTACTTCGGTTCCGGTGGTGTACCAACCGTTAATTTGAGCTTGAAGTTCAGCAGAAGCAGAGAAGTTATTGCCGTGTAAGAAGCTGAATTTAACGTCTACGTTTACGTCTTTAACTAAAGCAGCAGCTTGAGCGCCTTGAACGAAACCAAAACCGAAACGGTTACAAGCGGGGTTAGTTCCGCCGCCACCACCCGTGAAGCCGAGTTTGGTGTAGCCTTCCATAACTGCAGCGTAGCCTGCTAAGAAGCCTGATTCTTGTTCTTTATAAACAACTGCAGTAACGTTTTGTAAAGCTTGGCCGTTTGCGTCGGTTAGAGGCCAACCGTCGATAAAGATAAATTTAACGTTGGGGTTTTCAACAGCAACGGTAGTCATAGCAGTTGCCTGTAAAAAACCGGGGGCAACGATAATTTCTGCACCATTAGAAACAGCTTGTCTCATAGCTGCAATGCGATCGTTATCGGTTGCTGCATCGCCATTAGCAGGTTGATAGTACTTATAACTGATGTTATTGTCGATTGCATATCGTTTTGCACCGTTCCAAGTTCCTTCGTTGAAGCCTTTGTCTTCTAAAGATCCAACGTCGGTTACTACAGCGATTTTGTAAGTAGCGTTGCCATTGTTGTTGCCGCCGTTATCGTTATTTTCAACGTTACAAGCGGTAAGAGCTGCCATCATTCCAACAGATAAAACGAGGCAAAGAACTAAGCTTAAAAGTTTCTTCATGGTTTTTCTCCTTTTTTCGGGCTGTGCCCGTATTTCATTTTTATTATATAAAAATTTTGCCCATATGTCAATCTTTATTTTAAAGTTTTGCACAAAAATAGCGTTTTGTTTACTGAATTTTATTCACGCGGGCAAAAAATCGATTAAAGCTTACAACCGCAATATTTATAGTGGCGCGAAAAATTATAGTTATAAATAAAACGAGCCAACTTAATTTTTTAGTGGCGCAAATAAAAATAAATCTATTGTTTAATTTTTTGCATACTTTTAAAAAAACTTCAAAAACTATGCTATGAGTGCATTAACTGCACTTTTAGGAGAATTTTTATATGAAAATTACAAGCATTTTATCATTCGTTTTAGTAATCGTTGGAGCAATCGTTTGGCTTCTCGTTGGGCTTTTTGCCTTCGACCCCGTTGCGCTCATATTCGGATCAATGAGCCTTATTTCAAGAATTATTTATACGGCAGTTGGTTTAGGTGGCTTATTTATGATATTTTTCATCTTCGCATACAGACCTTTTGCAAAGGTTGAATAAGCACAACGATTAAAAAAAGTGGGGCTATAACGCATTTAGCTCCACTTTTTAATTATAACGTTTAGTTTTTTAAAAGCTTTTTAAGCGACTTAAAAGCCGCATCGAACTCAAAAAATTTACCTATTAGTTTTCCGCTACCGTTAATCAGCGGAGAGTTAATAAGTGTTATAACCACAGTTCCCACGCCTATACCTGTAAATGCGTGCGTTAAAGTAAGCGACAAAACTATTGCAACAACTAAATAGGTTAAATCTGCCACGAGCTTTACCTTATGTAGCTTAAAATTATAGGTTGAAGAAATTTCGGTTACCACAAGCTCGCCAATTTGTGCGGGTAAGTAGGTATTAAATCCAAAGGCAACGGCAAGCCCTATAAGCCCCTCACCTACGATAAATGCAACTATTCTTTGCCAAAGCTGAGCGTACGCTCCGTTCCCGCCCAAAATCAAAATCCATAAATCGATTATAAAACCGAATATTACCGAAGTGGTTAGCGATAGCAAATATCTAACCCTAAATTTTTTAACGATTATGCAAATTATTGCCATTACAAACGCCTGAAACACGTATTCAGACATGCCTTGCGTAAAAAACGGCCAATATTTAGATAGCACTACGTGCAAAATGTACGGAGGTGCGGCAAGCATTGATAGGCCAAAGTCTGCTTTAGTGCAAAGCACCACCCCAAGCGAGCATAAGAGCAAATAAATAACCCAAGCGAGCTCGCTCATTTTAGAAATTTTTTTCATATATATATCCTTTGTAATTTTAAACGAGAGATATTATATCATTATATGTAAAACAAATCAAGCAAAAACCACTTTAAGTGTGCGTATTTAAAAAAACTTATTACTCCCCTCCATTTAACAAAAGGGGCTTTCGCTAAAGCATAGTTTAGCATAAATAAACGGCAAAAAAGTGGGGCTATAACGCGATTAACGGGGTGTTTTGTTAATTTTAAGGAAGCCTATGATTTGCCGCCTTATAAACGGCATACCACTCCTCGCGCGTGAGATTGAAGTTAAGCGACTGCATAATTTGGTTTAAATGAACAACCGACGTAGTTCCCACGATTGGAGTTATATTTGCGGGATGGCGCAAAATCCAAGCGATAGCAACGGCGCTTTTGCTTACCGAATATTTTAAAGCCAGCTCGGCAAGCTTTTCGTTCAAGGCAAAATATTTTGGATTATCGATAAAGCACCCATCCTCCCACGAAGCCATAAGGCTTGACCACGCCTGAATTTTAATTGAACGAAGCTGGCAATACTCTATTAAGCCCGAAGAAAGCTCTGCATTAGATTCGCTTTCGTTCATGTTTACAAAAAGCCCTTGGCTTATCATATGAGAATGAACTGCGCTAAACTGCAACTGATTATATTCAATAGGCAAATCGAGGTGCTTTAAATAGAGCTCAATTTGCCAAGCATTCATGTTAGAAACGCCAAAATGCTTAACCAGACCTTTAGAATAAAGGTAGTTAAAAGCCTCGTTAACCTCATCGTATTCCACTAGCGCATCCGGCCTATGAATGAGCAAAATATCCAAATAACCGCACTGCAAATTGGCAATACTTTTTTGAGCTTGAGCTATAATATGCTCCTTTGAAGAATTGTAACAGTTAGAACAAATACCGCATTTGCTTTGAATGGTTATTTTTTCTCTTAACGAAAGATTTCTTTTTAGTACCTGCCCAAAAAGAAGCTCGCATTTACCCCCGCCGTAAATATCGGCGTGATCAAAAAGGGTTATCCCCTGCTCAACCGCACTTAATATCAGTTTTTCAGCCTCGCAAACGCTTAACCTATCTATTCTCATACACCCAAGCGAAATGCTTTTTTTATTATTCATACAAACTCCTTAAACAAGCGTAACCTTTTACCTACCGATTATACTATTTTTACGTCCTTTATGTCAATAATTAAACGTTTAAAACTTTATTATATATCACTTTTAATTATACCAATTGCTCTTTTACAAGTTTTTTTTGCAAAACAACTTTAAAAAATTAGCAAAAAAAGTAGGGCTATAGCGCGTTTAACTCGATTTTTACCGAACAAATAAGCCATTAAAAAATTAAACGCGTTTTTATTTTTAGCCTATTACCGTTGACATACTTTAAAAAAAATTGTATAATTGATTTTATACTAAACCGCCGGCAAACCAATAAAACTTTTTAAGCGGAATTCATAAACGAGGAAGGCAATGAACAAAAAATCTTTTATAGCACTTATAACCCTGTTATCTATTGTAATAAGCTGCTTTTTTTACGCTTGCACCCCGGGCTCAAGCTCTAACGCAAACTCTTCGCCGAGTGTTAGCGATTCGCAAAACCCCGGCCCTTCGGTTGACCAAGACTGCAACCATAAGGATAACGACAAAAACGATTACTGCGACAACTGCAACGGCTATCTTCGCGTAACGCTGGATTTTTATTCTGTAAACGATTTGCACGGCAAATTTTGCGACACGGCAAACCAACCCGGAGTTGACGAGCTTGCCACCTATTTTAAAAACAACGCAAAAACCGACGATTATCAAATTATTCTTTCAACCGGCGATATGTGGCAAGGCTCTGCCGAATCAAACCTTTCGGGCGGAAAAATAGTTACCGAATGGATGAATGAAATGGGTTTTGTGAGTATGTCGCTAGGTAACCACGAATACGATTGGGGCGAACAAAAAATTCGCGAAAATCTTGAGGTGGCAAACTTTCCGTTTTTGGCTATAAACGTTTACGACGTAACAACAAACGAGCGAGCAAAT
Organism: Clostridia bacterium; assembly: GCA_017456665.1. GTDB lineage: Bacteria > Bacillota > Clostridia > Christensenellales > Borkfalkiaceae > HGM11416. The sequence continues at coordinate 16,606 of JAFTIY010000034.1, forward strand.
TACTGCGCCCCCTCAGTTATGGTTGAACGCGGCAACGTAAAGGTAGGAATTATAGGCGCGATTGGCGACTGTTACTCCTCTATTTCGAGCGATAAGGTAGAAAACGTTGAGTTTTTAGTTGGCAATCAGTTAACGGCTCTTGTTAAAGAAGAATCGCAAAAGCTACGTAACCAAGGCGCCGACGTTATAATTTTTGCCGTTCACGACGGAATGGGCAGTTACGACCAATCCCTTTCAAACGGTTACGTAGACTTGGTTTTTGAAGGCCACACCCACAACAGTTATTGCAAAACCGACGATTATAACGTTTATCACGTTCAAGGCGGAGGCGAAAACGAAGGTATTTCGCATGCAGAAATTACCGTAAACTTCGTTACCGACGACGTAAAGATAAATACCGCACGCGTGGTAAAAAACTACTCTTACTCTACCCTTGAAGACGACGCTGAAACTGAAGCGCTTGAGCAAAAATACTCACAAATAATATCGCAGGCATACAGCCCCTTGGGCATAGTAAACAGCAGATATTCTAGCTCTGCTTTAGCCGACTACGTTGCAAAGCTTTACTACGAGTTTGGCGAAAAAACTTGGGGAACTGAATACGATATCGTTTTAGGCGGAGGATATATAGTACCCAGAAGCCCGTACGAATTAGCCGCAGGTCAACGCACTTATGCCGACGTTTTATCACTTTTACCCTTTGACAACAGACTGGTGCTTTGCTCAATTAAGGGTTCTGATTTATCTTCTAAATTTGTATATACCGAAAATTCTTCATATCATAATTATTACGGCGATTACGGAAACAGCGTTAAAAACAATATCGTTGCGAACCAAACCTATTACGTTGTTGTAGACACGTACACCTCACTTTACGCACCAAATAGGCTTACCGTTGTTGAATATTACAAAGAGGGATTTTACGCGCGTGACCTTCTTGCCGAAGCAATTAAAGAAGGCAAACTCGGCTCGGTTATTAAGCCCGATGATCAACAACCCGACCAAACTTACACGCTTACCCCTATGGCAGAGGTAATTGCGGTTGGCGAATCGCTTAAAGCCACGCCTAACCAACCAAGCGAAGAATACTATTACGTTAAAGGAAGGGTTGTTAGCGAGTCTCAATCTAAATACGGAAATTTATATTTAGAAGACGAAAACGGCAACCGCATATACGTTTACGGCCTATACGACCAATACGGCAACAGATATCAATACTTCAACACCAAATTGGATATTGGCGATGAAATAGTGGTTTATTCGCAAGTTACCTATTACAAAAACAACACCACCGAACACGTTGAACTATTAAACGCAACCCTAATTGAAATTATAGGCAAACAATAAGGGCAAAAACCTTAAAAACCCCGCTATAACGCGATTAACTTACTTTTGCAAATAAAACACACAAAAACAAAACGCTTGAGGATTTTTCTCCCCAAGCGTTTTTTGTTTTAGTTATTAACTAAACCGTTTTACATATGGCAACATTTCAATAATTTGTTCCCATGTTACCATACCCTTGCCTACTGCTACCTTGAGGTATGCTAACGACAACGTTTCAAATTCTTCTTCTGTTACGTAATCCTTAAAGTCTTCGTAAGTGTACAAGCCGTATTTAGCTATATCTGCTTGCATCTTAACTAAATCATATTTCATATTTTCGTCAAGCTCAAAGATATTAACCGAAGCATTTACATTTTGAGGATCAGGCGGAGCTGTGAGTATGCCTGAAGCAAAACAGTTCATATGTCCCACCGAAATAGGTGTAAATACTCTAACTGTTTCATATGTTACAAATGCATCTGTTAGCGTAATACATTCGCTTACAAATTCTTTATTTTTGTAATCAACAGAGTAGAACTTATGGCCTAGGTAATCTTTATAGTTGTCGGCTGTAATAAATACGTACTTATTGAGGTCTGCGTCGAATAAGCCATGGCTAAATGAAATTCTTAAAATTTCGCCATTGCTAAATTTTAAGTTAATAATTTCTGTAAATCTTGCTTCTTCATTAGCATGGTCAATAACGGCCAATTTCCCTTTTTCTAACTTACCAGTGTTATGGTTAAAGATTAATACTTCATCGTTTAAAGTTAAATCTTCAACCTTTTTCTGTGTTCCATCTGCAAGAGTTACTAACGTTCCTTCAACGAAACATGATGAACCTGCAAAATGTATTTTATAGTTTGCTGTTGCTTGGAATTTTTTACCATTGACTGAAGAGCTTGAAACTGGACCTTCTGTTATTGAACCATTACCAAACAACCCAGCGCCTGTTCCACCTTTTGTTACAGTAAAGTAGTAATTCTTAATAATGTTGACCGTTCCATTTGCAGTAAAAGCGCCGACTTCTACATACGTGCCATTTTGTGTTGCGCATTCTTTTATTGTGTAATTTGTATAACCAGCACCCGAAATACCTTCCGTTGATACAGTTATCGATACACCTTCATTAGGCGTAATTATTAAATTCATATCCCCGGTTACCAAATACCAAGAATTTGGATCAAGAGCAGTACCATCAGCAAAAACTGCGCTAGCATAACGAGATGCCGCTATTTTTACATATTTGCCATCTGTTATTTCATACTCTCCGGCAGAAGAACTTACACCTGATGTCGATTCTACTTGATTATTTCCTGCAGTATCATCAGCTATAAATACTTGATAAGAAAATACTTTGATGCTATAATTTGTTTCTGCTATTGAAACGTTTAATTTATAGAGACCAAACTTTTCCCCAGCCCAGCATTGTAAACCAGTTAATGAAGAATTAATAATGGAGCCTTCTTTAAATTGATAAATTGATTTACCTTCATCTGATTGGTCTTCAAAATACCCAGACGACGTAATATTTATATCTACAACCGTTAAACCTTCTGGAGAAGAAACAGAAAATGCGGTAGCTGTTGCACAATCATTAAAATTAACGATAGCTGAATCATCTTCCATTTCCGTTTGAATAAAAGCACCAATTTTTGCGTTTTGTGTTAACGTTATTGTTCCATTGTTTATAAATGTTGCAGCTGCACGCGTTCCATAACCTTGTACTTTTGTTGAACTTTCCGCATCATAAACAATTACTTCACTATTTACATTAAATTGACCGCCTGAATTTATTTTTAAAAGGGTTGCAGGCAAAAACTTTATTTTATAATCTGTTGTATATGTTCCCCCATCATTAATGAATATGTTAAGCTTGTAGGATATAGGCACAAACTTATCTCCTGTCACTATATCGTAAATGCTTACTTTTAAACCCATTTCACCTTGTTCAACTGTACCATTTATAAAAATGCGAGTTAAAGCCGTCGTACTAGTACTAGTTACACTGTTTGGACAATATTCAAATGCAGCAGTTCCGCTTGTTAAATAAAACATTGCACTAGTACTAGAATCTGGCCTTACGATGGGAATTTCTTGATTGATTATTTGGTCTGAACCACTTATAGTAGCATATATATGCGTTTGTGAAATCAAACTTGCACCAGCATTTATTTCAACATATGTTTGCATATTGGGAAAATCAAAAACATTAAGTGGGAATATACCATTATCATTTAAAGACAATAGGTTTCCGCCAGACTTCATATCATAAACAGCTAATGCCGTTTTTAAATATCCTGAACTTAATACTTCGATTAAGCGCCCAGAATCATAATCGTTACTGTAGATGCTTTTATTATTTGATTGATTTCCGTTTTTAAACGTATTGGCATTTTCTTTTACATAACCGTAGCAATAAAAGTTGCCGCCAACTTCAATTTTTGATGATGATCCTAAATTTATTTCGCAGTATTTACCCGTTATCCCTTGTTGCGCAAACTCGCCACCTAGATACAGATTTGCCCCTGCTGCAATACTTAAATCTGCACCACTAGTTAAATTAATTAAAGTTTTTCTGTAATTATTTATCGCTGTTTCATCTTTATCTGCATAAGCGGTTTTAGGTAAAGATTTAATACCTGAATCACTATTCGTGTCGTATGTGCCCGTACCCGTATGATTGTTATTTGTTATCGTTGTTTCAAAGGGTACGTACATACTAACTTTACTGTTTAGCGTTATACTTTGGCTAACGTTTAAGGGTACACCTAAATCTGGTATTACAACTACGTTAGTAGACGTTCCGCTAGCCGCAGCAGTATTTGCAGCAGTTACAGCATCTGGTATATTGCCATAATAATTGCTACCCACGTACGCAACGGCTTTTACGTTTAAAATATTTGTTGAAGTAGCTTCGTTATATAAATAAGCATATATACCGGTAGGTTTAAACTTTATTTGATACGTAATAGGCTTTAATTCGGCGGTATGAGCTGAACCAAATTTAGCACTAATCGTAGTAAAAGATTGCCATTCTTCTTGGTCGCTTAAACGATAAAAATACTCGCCCGTTAACTCTTTACTTGTGTTGCTAGAGCTAGGCCTTGCTATGCAAAAATTTGCGCGAGATAAACTTTCACCTTCAAAAAGGGAAGCTGCCGTTAAAGGTTGAATGTGCGGATCTAGTTTTGTGATTGGTGCGTTTATTGCAAAGCTACTTTCGTTTATAATTAGCCACATAGAAGCACCCACGGTAAAAATTACCGTGGTTATAAGCGCCGTTATTAATAGCCAATTTTTGCGAATGCGTTTTGCCATAATCTTCCTTTTTATAAACTAATTTGTGGGTACTAAAGTTGCGTACGCGTAGAAAAACGCTTTTTCTCCATTTTCAGAATGGATTTGACTGTAGATGTCAGTTTTAAAAGTATCGCCTGTTGCATGCGAAAAGGTGTATTTTACCGTTAAACTTATGCTTTTATCTGAAGTGCCGTTTATTTTATCGTTTATAGTGCTCTTTTTTATTGAGTAAGTTAGCCTAGTGCTATCAAACTCTTCATCGTCGTAAGTTAATGGATTTACTGTATCACTACCAAGAAAAAAGCTAATTGGATAATTTACACTCATGTAATCAAATATCGTAAGCGAATCACTACTACCCGGTTTAGTGCCGTAAATCGTAAATTTTATTTTATAATCTTTTCCATCTGGAAAAGCAGTCTTAATTGCTTCACAATTAAGCGTATACGTAACGGTAACCGTACCGGAATCGCTAAAAGCATTATTTTCTACAAACCCTACTTCACAATACGAAAAGCATTGTAGTCCAGCAAAAGTGACGTAATCTTCGGTATTTACGCTTTGGTATGCGGTAAACATACTGCCGCTTGCAGAGCCTGCCGTTAAGCCCACCGTTACCCAACTTGCAAAGCCCGTGCAAAGAAGACTAATAAATACGAATATTGATATTACGTAATATTGCATAATCACAGATAAACGCTTGCGTTTTTTATTATTTTTAGGCAACTCAAAAAAAGTATACTTTTACTGAATAGCAAAAAAACGCCCCAAAAAGGGTGTAAAAGGTGTGTTTATGGCATTAAAAAGCAATAAAAAAGGCACTCAAAAAAAGTATACTTTTTTTGAGTGCTATACTTATACCAATGTAATTTATTTTGTAACTTTATTATAATTATATAATAACGATTTGTCAAGTAATTTTGCACTATTGTGTTGTTTTTGTGAAAATTTGCGATTTTTCTTTCATCTGCAAAAGCGAGACGTTTCGACCTCTAGCCCCTTTATTTTTAAAGGTAATTTCCCCGCAAAAGCGAGATGTTTCGACACCTAGCCCCTTTTGGCAAAGGGTAATTCCCCCGCGAAACGGGGGAAATGTCTGTTTGCAGACAAAGGGGGCGCGCCGCGCGTAAGCGGCTGTCGCGCAAGCGACTGGGGGATCGTTGCCCATTTTTTAAATCTACCTCCTTTTGGTAAAGGGAGGTGTCGAGGCAAATGCCGAGACGGAGGGATCGTAACTCCCTTAAACTTCCAGGAGGCAATTATTATAGCCCCTGTTGGTAAAGGGTAATTCCCCCGCGAAACGGTGGAAATGTCTGTTTGCAGAC
>JAFTIY010000035.1 GCA_017456665.1 Clostridia bacterium
GAAATTTGGTCGCAAATTTTATCGGGATGCCCTTCTGTTACAGATTCGCTAGTAAAAAACTTTTTCATTTATATTCATCCTTTATTCTTTTTTGTGGTCGTATAATTTTGCCTAATAATTATATATCTTTTAAATTTGATTGTCAAACGTAAATAAAAGTGTTAAAATATAAATATATTATTTTTAACTAATTTTTAGCAAATTTTAGGTATTTTTATTGCTTATGAGTGAAAAATGCAATCTCTGCCCAAACAATTGCAACGTTGATAGGCAAAATTTTGTTGGCAGATGCACCGAACTAAATAACATGCGCATAGCAAAATTTTATCCCCACCCATTTGAAGAGCCATTTATTAGCGGAACTAAAGGGAGCGGAACTGTGTTTTTTAGCGGCTGTTCGCTAAAGTGTGCGTTTTGCCAAAACTTTGAGCTTTCGCGTTCTACTAGAGGCAAAAGCATAACCGCGCACGACTTGGCGGATATTTTTAAACAGCTTGAAGGTATGGGTGTACATAATATAAACCTAGTTAATCCCACGCACTTCGTTGATAAAATTTATGAAGCAGTTAAAATTTACCACCCTAACGTTCCTATCGTATACAATACCCACGGATACGAAAGCAAAACCAGCTTGGATATTGCCTTAAAATTTGTTGACGTTTTTTTGCCCGATTTAAAATTTAAAAGCCCAACCCTTTCAAAGAGGTATACGGGGATAGCCAATTATTTTGAAGTGGCATCTAGCGCAATACTAAAAATGATGCAAGAGCGCCCAACTCAAATAAAAAACGGGCTTATTTTAAAGGGAACTTGCGTACGCCATTTAATTTTGCCGCTAGCTGCTAAAGATAGCATCGAAATAATTAATTGGTTTGAACAAAACGCTTTAAACGAAAGCTATATTTCGATTATGTCGCAATATACTCCCTTTGGCGAAATTGATAAATTTGCCGAGCTTAAACGCCCTATCACCAAGGGCGAATACGAGCGCGTACTGCAAGCGTTAATGCAAAGCTCTATTACCAACTGCTATATTCAAGATAGAACGTCTGCAAGCGAAAAGTTTATTCCCAAGTGGGATTTTTAATAGCTCGTTCAACTATTTTACGGCAAAGCCTTTTACAAAGTTTAGGGTTTGAAAAGCTTAATTTTTCAAGCATATTAAATTTATAATCCATAATTTTAGTTTGCAAAAAACTTCGCCGTTTATACCAAATTTTTAAGGAGTTTTTACCATGGTTAATATCGGAAACGATTGGGATGAAATACTTGCTCCCCTCTTTGAAAGTGAGCTTTACGCATCTATACGCGGGTTTTTAAAGCAAGAATACTCCACAAAAATTATTTATCCGCCCATGCACGATATTTTTAACGCCTTTAAATACACCCCGTATAACGAGGTTAAGGCAGTTATTTTAGGGCAAGACCCTTACCATAACGAGGGGCAAGCACACGGCCTTTGTTTTTCGGTTAAAGAAGGGGTGCAAATTCCGCCCTCGTTAGTTAATATTTATAAGGAAATGCAAACCGATTTGGGCATTGTTCAGCCTAATAGCGGTTGCCTTACAAAGTGGGCAAAGCAGGGAGTAATGCTTTTAAACACAACGCTAACCGTACGCGAAGGTGCAGCCAATTCGCATAGCAAATGTGGTTGGCAACAGTTTACCGATGAGGTTATTAAAATTCTTGCCCAACGCGAAACGCCTATGGTGTTTTTACTTTGGGGCTCTAACGCCCGCTCTAAAAAACAATTTATTAAAAACGGTAACCACCTAGTTTTAGAAAGCGTGCACCCAAGCCCCCTTTCTGCTTACGGCGGATTTTTTGGTTGCAAGCACTTTTCTAAAACGAACGAATTTTTAATTAAAAATAAATTATCGCCGATAAATTGGGATTTAAACGAGTAAAAAAACACTAAAAAGTGGGCCTATAACGCGATTAACCCCATCTTGGCACTTTTGTAAATATAAAAATTTTAATACTTAATGCAACGTTGCATAAAAAAATTAAAAACCGTCGCTTTTTTTACAAGCGGCGGTTTTTTAACGTTGTTTTTATTTGTTAACATATGTGCAAAAGCGCAATTAATCAACCTATAGAGGGGCTTTTGCGCGAATTGATAATTAAAATTCGCAGTTAAACTCTTTAACGTATAACTCTATAAAATCTTTGGTTAACTTTGTTTTTTCTACAGCAATATCGCGCGCGGTTTTAGTGTTTAAATAACTACCTAACCTAAGCGATTTATTGTACAAGTGATGAATTGTAGATTTATCGTTTGTGTTTTCGTTATAATCACTAAAATAAAATTGAATATCTGGGTCGTATTCTTTCATTGAATGAGCCATACCGTATTTAAACGAACGTATAATGGCGATTGCTCCTATCGCGTCTAAATTGTCGGCATCTTGAACGATTTTACTTTCAACGTCGGTTACGGTTACCCCCTCGCCCGAAAAAGCGTATTCTTCGTGGTGGCAAACGGCGTATAGAACGTGCTCCTTTTGCTTAGGAGTGAGAGGCAAATCATCTATTAGTTCGCTTACCATATTTAAACTTTGCTCGGGTGGGCAAAAACGATTTTCGTGCCAACCGATAATGCGATGAATATCGTGAACGTAGGCCGCTACCGCAATAACCTTAACGTCGCCACCCTCTTTTTTTTGCAAGCAAAGCGCATAATTTAGCGTTCTTTCTAAATGGTCGATGCTGTGCCCAGATTTTTCGCCCTCAAATAGCTTTGTTAGCTTTAAGCGCAAAGCTGATATCATGCAATTAATTTCGTTCATAAAAACCCTACAAAAATATTTTTTACGTTAACATTATAACAGTTTAATTTAAAAATTGCAATAGTAAAGTGACTACTGATAAAAAAAACGCAAGTGGCGTAAAAAAATTATTCTTTTACGCATAAAGATTATAAGTGAGCGCAAAATAATAGCGCAGGAGGAATTATGGATAAAGATTTTTATATGGGTGTTATACTCGGTATGCTGGGTGGCGCTATTGCCGCTGCAAATTCGCTAAAGGTTAGGCGTGCAATACGTGACGGTCAAGAACAGGTTATGACCGCAATTAATAAAATGAGCGAAAACGGCATAAGCGGCTCACCTGAAAATCGCGAGTAATACCACAGCAAACAAAAAGAGTGCAAAGTTGCACTCTTTTTTTGTTAAAAGTTGGGCTATAAATTGATTAAATCATAGTTTGTTAAAATTTATAAAGCCATAGCCTGCTCTATTATGTTGCCGTTTTGAGCCAAAATTCTTTGATCGAGCTCGGGAGTTAATCCACTGCCCTGAATACAAATATTGCTAATAGGCCAATAGATTTTAGCAACCGTAAGTTTAACCGCTTCGCCCGTTAGAGGGTTAACGTAGGTTTGCTGCATAATGCCTTTACCGTAGGTTTTGTATACCTCTTTAGTACCGCTATAGCTTTTTTCTACTATAACGTTAACTATATTTGCGCCCGACTGCTTATCGTAATCGAGCACCGCCCCCATGAGCGCTTCTGATGCCGAAGCAGAATTGTTATTTGCTAAAAAAACTATTTTTTCAAAATTATACTCATCGTATTTACTTGGCTTGCAATTAAAATACGAAACCTTGTTTTCGTTATCTATATAGCGCTGACAAATGAACGAATTATTAGTTTGAGTATTACATAAAAGGCTTGCAATTTCGCTCAAAATACTAACGTAACCACCTCCATTTGAGCGCAAATCGATAATAAGCTTGGTGTTTTTTTATTAGATTTAAACAAATCGAGTGCACCCTTAAACTGACCAGCGCCTCCCATAGTACCATCTGAAAGACCGTTAAATGAGGTAAATTTGATATACCCCCATTCTCCGCTAACGCTAGCGTAATTGCGATTACTTAAAACAAACTGCATAGAGCCACTTGAATCGCTGTAGCGGTAACTTCCGCTATCGTCTGAATAAAAGGTATAAGATTCAGTATACGCCTTTTTTAAAACTTGAAACTGTTTAATCTCGCCCGAATAATCAATTTGCAAATAAATTTCATCACCCGTTTGCACAGTTTGCATAATTTCGGATAGGTGTGAATAATCGCTAATCTGCTCAAACTGCTCGCTGCCATCGGTTTTTATTGCAATAACCTTCCCCCCCGGCAAAATACCAGCGTTTTCGGCCGGAGAATTGCCAAGCACGTTAACGATAGTTAACGAATTAGAAAAGCCAAGCCCGATTCCCTGCCTAGAACCCTGCCCTGCGGCAAGATAGGCTTGATATTCTTCGGGGGTATAATAATCGGAATAAGCGTCCATGAGCCCATCGACTAAAACGTGAACGGGGTTTTGCTCATCGCCAGATTTTAGATAATACTTTTCGTAAATATCTAAAACGAAATCTATTGAACGCAGATTTTTATCAACCGAAAAATAATGAGTAAAGTAGCCTCCCAAAAATACGGCGCTTATACATAGCGCGGCGGCTATAACCTTTAATCCGTAAACTAAAAAGCCCTTTATTTTAGGATTAATACGCACGTGCATTTTATTTTGATTGCCGCTTGAACTGTTTTCGTTATTTTTTATACTCATAATTACCTTTTATATATTGTTTAATTATTTACGCGCCTTTGCTCGCAGTAGTCGCAAAAGCTAAAAAGCCCTTTTAGATTAGTTAAAAAAGTGGGTTAATTGCGTTATAGGCCCACTTTTGCGTTTGTAAAATATTTTAAATTGTTGATATGTTTGCCGCCGACAGTTATAAAACATTAAACTATTTATTTAAAATTTTATAAAGCAAGCTACATAAACGGAAGGTTGCC
>JAFTIY010000036.1 GCA_017456665.1 Clostridia bacterium
GCTTAAAGTACCTAAAGTACAGGTAGTCATAACTTGAGTTTGACCGCGAGTAAATACTGCAGAGCCATGTACGCGAGGTAATAAGCCGTGTTCACACCAAATAGGTCTGATTTCGGTTAAAGCTCTACCGTCGGGACGAACGCCGTTATTGGTAATTTTTGCTCTTACCTTTTCTTTAGTAATATAGTAAAGACTGTCTTTAATTTCTCTTGCCATATCGGGATAGATATCGACAAAGTGTTCTAAACATTCTTTTTCAACTTGATCTTGGCGGTCAGATCTCTCTTGACGGTCAAAGGTATCTAAAGCGTAATCGAGTTTTTCGCTTGCGTATGCCCTAACTGCATTGTCGAGATCTTCGGGGATATGGTAAAGTTCCATTTCTCTCTTGGGTTTGCCAACTTCTGCAACTATGCCCTCTATGAAAGCACATTGCTTTTTAATTTCTTCATGACCGAATAAAATTGCACCGATCATTTCTTCATCGTCGATTTCTTTAGCGCCAGCTTCAACCATCATGATAGCGTCTTTAGTGCCTGAAAGGTTTAAGCTTAAAGTGCTCTTTTCTCTTTGTTCGCTATCGGGGTTGATAACGTATTTTCCATCAACGAGGCCAACGGTTACAGAACCGGTAGGACCTGCAAAGGGAATATCTGAAATGCTGAGCGCGATTGAAGAGCCTAACATTGCAAAAGGCTCGGGTGCTATATTTGTATCTACCGAAAGAGCGGTTGCAATTACGGTAACGTCGTTAAATAATCCTTTGGGGAATAAAGGACGGATAGGTCTATCGATAAGTCTTGAAGTTAAAATAGCTTTGTCGCTTGCTCTGCCTTCTCTTTTCTTAAAGCCGCCGGGTATTTTTCCTACGGCGTACATCTTTTCTTCATAGTCTACGCTAAGGGGGAAGAAATCCATTCCATCGCGGGGTTTTTCACTCATGGTTGCGTTAACCATAACAACGGTTTCGCCACATCTAATGATACATGAACCGTTTGCCTGTTGTGCATACTTGCCTACGTCTACGGTTACTTCACGACCGCCGATTTCGGTTTTAAAAATTCTGTGATTTTCTAACATTTGTTCTCCTTGTTCTCTCTCTGTTTTGTTCTATTGTTAAGTGCACCTTAAAGTGCGTAAATACTTTTTACCCCTTAAAATCCTGTGATTAGTTCGTTTTTAATACCAATTATAATACAATTTGTTTACCGAATATGGCGATAATCAACTTATAGCCACACTTTTTGAATGCCGTAAAAAAAGGGAGCAAACAGAGCTCCCTTTCTTTTTTTGTGTTACTTACGAAGGCCGAGTCTGCTAATAAGATCTCTGTACTTGTTGATATCTGTTTGTTTAAGATAGTCAAGTAAGCCTTTTCTGCGACCAACCATTTTTAAAAGACCGCGACGTGAGTGATTGTCGTTAGGGTTTTGTGAAAGGTGTGCGTTTAAGTGATTAATTCTTTCGGTTAAAAGAGCTACTTGAACGTCTACAGAACCCGTGTCGTTTTCGCTAGTTTTGTACTGATTGATGATTGCTTGCTTATCCATTTGCGTTTATCCTCCTATGGATTATTTATTCGCTTATACCAATGCAAAACGTAGAGACTCGTTAAGCTTTGGCAAAGTACCTTAAATATATTACCATATACGGCACTAAAAGTAAACCGTTTTTATGGTGTTTTTTAATTTTACGTTATTATTTTTGGCAATTTTTTGCTGTTTTATATCACTTTTGCCATAAAATTTTACGTAGTAAACAATTTTTTCTTATCTTCTAACAGCTTGTCTATTTTTTCGATATAGGTTTTTACATCTTTAGGCGCGCCGATTCGCTCAATTCTATTTTCGCTAACGAAAATACGCTTTGAAACGGCGTTTGCACCGCAAGCGATATTTTGAGCGATTTCCTCCATTACGTCGATATTGTAAACGCACTCTTCGCCGGGCAACGAATACCCCGTATTTTCAAGGTTACCGGCCATATATTTTTGCCTATAAAGATAATAAGGCCTATACCCTTCTTGCTCTAACCGCTCGGCTGAATAGTCAATCATCTTAGCAACCTCGCCCTCCGGCAAGCGCTCGCATAATTCTTTGAGCTTTGAGCCCTTCTTTAAACAAAGAGTGTGTACCGTAATATTTTCTGGCCGAAGCGCTATTGCTTGCTCTAAACTGTTTTTAAATATTTCAAAGTTTTCAAGAGGTAACCCAGCGATTAAATCCATATTAACTTTAAAACCGAATTTTTTGGTTAAATGATATTTATCGATGGCCTCTTTACTTGTATGGTTTCTCCCCATAAGCTGCAAAGTGCTATCGTTGAACGTTTGAGGATTTACGCAAACACGGTTTACTCCGTATTCTTTTAAAAGTGCCAAAACTTCCTCGTTTATACAATCCGCCCTGCCGGCTTCTACCGTATACTCACAATTTACCTTACCTACGGCATCAAGAACCTTTTTAACGTTTTGTATGCTTGGTGATATTGGCGTTCCGCCCCCAATATATACGCTTCGCAAGTTTTTAATTAGCTTTTTTGATTGCTCTATTTCTTTGCAAAGTGCCTCTATATATTCATTAACGGCACTTAACTTACCTATTTCGCAAGAAATAAACGAACAGTAAGAGCACCTGGTTGGGCAAAATGGAATGCCCACGTAAAAGGCGGTATTGTTTTCGCTTACCTCATAATAATTGCTTTGAGCATTTGCTATTTTTGTAAGAACGTTATACTTTTTATCGCTTACGCGCATTTGCTCTTTTAAAAATTTTTCGCGATTTTCGCCATGCTGATAATAAAGTTTTGTGGGTCTAATTCCGGTTAAAGCACCCCAAGGTAGCTCAACGTTAAACTTTTTTGACAAATAATCGTAAAGCGAAAGCTTGGCGTATCTTTTAATATACCTCTTTTTTTCTAAGTCGCTGCAAAAATTAACCTCGTAACTGTAACTTTTACATATATTAAGTTGTTTATCGGTTATTTCATAGCAAAAACTTTGGCCGCAAACGTTGAAATTCACGTTAAAATCCATACCGTTTGCCATCAAAAACTCGTTTTGAACCTCGTTCAATTCGCCCTCTAACCTTTCAACGTTAGTAGTTACCATAACTTATCCGTAATTAAAAAATTTATATAGTTATTTTTTCTTTCGTTAAATAAAGTAGTATTATCGCCGTGCCCGGTAAGCAAAATGTAGTTTTTATCGAGCGACAATATTTTTTTAGCACTTTTTATAAGCTGTTCTTCACTACCGGTAGGAAAATCAGTTCTGCCGTAGCTTCCACAAAATAGCGTATCGCCCGTAAGCATATACTGCCCGGCAATTATGCATATACTACCATTTGTGTGACCGGGAGTAAAAATTATGCTTAAATTAAAGCCACAAATTTGAATATCTCCCTCTATAAGTTCATTAACGGCACTTTTGCTTTTAAACTCAACTCCAAACCAATTTGCCAAATTAACGGGAGAATTTAAATTTTTTACCTCATTTTTACCAATATATACGGGAACGCCCATTTTTTCAAAGCCGTTCAGCGCGCCAATATGATCGTAGTGGCAGTGGGTTAAAATTACAGCGCCTGCACTTTTATTTAGTGCCTTTAATTTGCCTTCAATTTCAAAAAAGTCCCCGCCGGGGTCGATTATCAATGCTTTGTCGTTATTATCACTATATAAAATATGACAATTTGTATCGAGTTCCCCAACGGGTAATGTATATACGTTTAAATTCATAAAATTAATTATTAATCTCAAATCACTTGCAATATAGAATTCGACCTAATGCCAATTAGTTTGTTCATTAATAAATGCCTTAATACTAACTAGATAACCGTTCTGAAAACGTCGATAACGTCGTGTTCGCTTTTTATTCTCGCTATCAGTTCTTCTAAATCGTCTTTTTTATTTAACTTTATAGTCATATCTACTATTGCAGTTCTCGTTTTATAGTCGATTCTTCCGTTAATCGACATAACGAATAGGCCTAACTGCTTACATACCGAAGAAACTATTGCCAGCAACGGAGCTCTTTCGGTTGCGGTAATTTTAATACTGGTAGTATAGCTACCGTCTTTACCCGACCATTTAGCCTCAAGCAAGCGATCGGGATCTTCGTTGCGCATATTTGGACAATCTGCACGGTGAATACAAACGCCACGCCCACGAGAAACAAATCCTACTATTTCATCCCCGGGAACGGGATTACAGCAGCCCGCAAAACGAACCAGCAAACCCTCCATACCCTTAACGATAACACCGCCACTAGACGCTTTGTGCGTGTGCAGTATCTTTTTAGTTTCGTTGGGATTAAACTTTTCTTCAGTTTCTTCCGGCTTACAAAGATCGATAAGCTTAAAGATAATTTGGTTTACACTTACCGCGCCGCATCCAACTGCTGCATACATTTCTTCGTGAGTAGAAAATGACATTTTGGCTGAAATATTTGCAAAAGCAATGGGATTTAAAAGTGAAGAAAGACTGTACCCCCTATTCTTTGCCTCTGCTTCCAGCATGGATTTGCCTATTTTAATCTTTTCATCTGCCATTTGGCGCTTAAAATAAGCCTTAATTTTAGCCTTTGTGCTAGAAGCTTTAACAATTTTAAGCCAATCTCACGAAGGGCCTTTTGAATTTTTGGAAGTAATAATCTCAACGACGTCGCCCGTTTGCAAAGTAGAGGTTATGGGCACCATTTTGCCGTTAACCTTTGCACCGACGCAGCGGTTACCTACCTCTGTATGAATTCTGTAAGCAAAATCAATAGGAGTAGGATCGCTAACGAGGCTTACAACCTCACCGTGAGGTGTAAATACCAAGCACTCATTTGCATAAATATCGCCTTTAAGCGACTGTAAAAACTCCGTGCCGTCTTTTAAATCACCTTGCCA
Source organism: Clostridia bacterium (assembly GCA_017456665.1). Classification (GTDB taxonomy): domain Bacteria; phylum Bacillota; class Clostridia; order Christensenellales; family Borkfalkiaceae; genus HGM11416. The sequence continues at coordinate 4,893 of JAFTIY010000036.1, forward strand.
TTCCATAACCTCGCGAATCCAATCGAGGCGGCGGTCGAAATCGGTGTTTTCGGCATCGGTATTGTTTTCTTTATATTTCCAATGTGCCGCAATACCGAATTCTGCGGTGCGGTGCATGGCGTAAGTTCTTATTTGAATTTCAAAAATCTTGCCAAAACTCGTTACTACGGTAGTATGCAAGCTTTGATACATATTTGGCTTGGGCATTGCAATATAATCTTTAATTCTGCCCGGAATAGGCTTCCACTTTTTATGGATTTTACCTAAAATTTCGTAACATTCGTCAACAGTTTGAACGATTACGCGAACGGCGGTAAGGTCGTAAATTTGTTCAAGCTCTTTACCCTTTTTCATCTTTTTATAGATAGAATAAAAGTGCTTTGGTCTTCCTACAACTTCACCTTTTATTTGCGATTCGCTTAAAACTTCTCTAATATCTTTAACTACCGTACTCACGAACACCTTGCGTTCTTCGAGCTTTGCCACGATATTTTCGCTTAAATACTCGTATGCTTTTGGATCAATATACTTTAAGCAAAGGTCTTCGAGTTCACATTTTATTTGAGAAATACCAAGCCTACTGGCAAGCGGGGCGTAAATATCTAGCGTTTCGTGCGCCATTCTAAGCTGACGCTCCTTAGATAGGTAATTGAGCGAGCGCATATTGTGCAATCTATCGGCAAGTTTTATAATAATAACCCTTATATCCTTTGCCATAGAAACGAAAATCTTTTTAAAGTTTTCGGCCTGCTCTTCTTCGCGTGATTTAAATTCAATTTTATCAAGCTTAGTTACGCCGTTTACAAGCGTTAAAATTTCGCCTCCGAATTCGCGCAAAATATCGTCGTCGGTAGCGGGCGTATCCTCAATTACGTCATGCAAAAAGGCTGCAGAAACGGTAGTATAATCCATGCCCAGCGAAATTAAAATTTCGGCAACGGCGCACGGGTGGCTAAAATAATCCTCGCCCGATGCCCTTTTTTGACCTTTATGAGCATCGCGGGCATAGTAATAAGCCTTTACCAGCACTTCTGCATCTTCGCGTTTATATACGTTTGATATTCTCTCGAGTAATTCAAGCATAAATTCGCCCTATTACAATCTTAAGCTTTTATTTTGCTTAAGACCAAGTTCATTTAATAAATTAGTTAACAATAAAATTGCGGTAATTAGTTTAATCCTTTTGCCACAGTTTGATAAATAAGTGAGTTTGAAAGATCACTTTTTACCCTACTGTTATATTGCAAGCTTCCCTGCACGAATGCAAAAATTTCAAGTTCTAAAAATACTTCCAAGCAAAAAATAATTTGCTCTTGAGAATAATTTTCGTTCGTTATTCCGAGTGCAACGTCTACACTGCTCTTGCCGTAAAAACGGTTAAATTTTAAAAGTTTAAACACCTCGGCAAATACCGAGCGCGAAGTAGAAAGCTTTATTCCGCTAAAGCTGGTAGCCTGACCAGAACAATATTTTGTAGCCCCAAATACCTCGGCTAAATTACCAAGTGTCTTATCTAAATAAATAACTCTTTCTATCGACGCCGCATCGCAATCTTTAAGTGAAATAACAAGTTCGGATTCTATACCCTTTCCTTGCGGCCGATATAAACTGCACTTCATTTTACCAAGCTTAAAATTGTGTAGTGTTTCAACGTCGTTTACGGCAAAAATCGTTTCGCAATCGCCACGATATTTTTCAATAAGTTGGGCTATAACCTCGTTATCGCATATTTGCCAATCTTCTGTGCTATTAAAAACCGAAAGCAAATGATGTTTAAAGCAATCTAACCTTAAGCGTTCGCTATTTATGAGTTTATATTCGTAATTTCTAACGTAACCCTTTAACGATTGCTTGCCGTTAAATACCGAAACGTTTGGTTCAAAAACGATATATTTTTCTGCCGGAGAATTAATTATATCTAAATGCTTTGCCCCGTTAAAATATAACAAATCAATATATTCAGTTCTAAATCCAAGATGAGGAGAGCCCGGCTTTAGGGTTGAAGCGTTTACGTTTTCTGCTTTTACGCAAAATACCGGTTTACGGTTACCCGTTCCAAATGGCTCTAGTTTTGAAAGTTCATTTGCAAACTCTATAGTAAAGCGCTCGGTTACTAAATCTTCTACCTCAATTGAATGAACAAAAACGTCTGAAGTGTAGTTTTGGTCAATATATTCGTATAACGTATTAGCAAATTTAGGTAAATTTTCACCCGTAACGGTGATACCTGCCGCCTGTGCATGACCACCGAAATCCACTAATAAATCCCTGCAAGCGTTAACCGCTTGAAAAATATTAATACTTTCGATACTTCTTGCAGAGCCGTGATACACGTCGTCGGTTTTGGTAAATAAAACTACAGGTCTATTATATTCTTCAACCAATTTTGCTGCAACTATACCAACTAAACCGCCGTTCCAACCATCGTCGGCAAGAACGATAACCTTATCACCAAGCCCATCTTTAGCTATTTTTGCTTTAGCACTTTTTAAAAGTTTATCACATTCAAATTGGCGTTCAGCATTGTAATCGTTGAGCTTTAAGCAGTATTCTTCGATAGCCCTTTCATCACTTTCAAGTAGCATATTGAGAGCACAGTTAGCATCGCCCATTCTACCTGAAGCGTTGATTCGAGGAGCTACGGTAAACGCGAGCCCAGTTGACGTAATCTCTTTAATTCCGCTCACTTCAACAAGCTTTGCAAGCGCTTTGTTGTTACCTTGCTTTATTAGCTTTAAGCCCTCGTAAACTATATCGCGATTTTCGCCGAGAAGAATCATGCTATCGGCAATAGTGGCTACGGCAACGAGATCTAAATATTGATTCGCAGCCTCGCCAAGTAATGCGTATGCTAACTTATATGCAACCCCTGCACCGCAAAGGCAATCGAAGGGATAAGCTTGATCTGTGATTTTACAGTTAATTAATGTGCAATCGGGCAATACTTCGGGTAGTTCGTGGTGATCGGTAACGATTACGTCTACCCCAACGTCCTCAATAAATGCAACCTCATCTTTACAGCTCACGCCGCAGTCTACCGTAATAACAAGGTCGGGATTATATCTTTCGAGCATGCTTTCTACAAGGTTATGAGTGAGCCCATAGCCCTGCGACCTCTCGGGTATAACGGTATAAACGTTTTGTATACCAAACTGCTTAAGAGCCTTCGACAAAACGGTGGTTGCACATATGCCGTCGGCATCGTAATCGCCAAAAACTATTATACTTTCACCGTATTCACGTGCATCATTTATGCGCTGAACAGCCTTATCCATATCTTTTAAAAGATAGGGATCGGCAAAATTATGTTTGCCGGGATTTAAAAACACAGCGGCCTTTTCGATACTGTCTATCCCGCGGGAAACCATAATTTTTGCAAGCCCCTGTGATACTTTAAACCTTGCACAAATGGCGGAAATCATATTAAGTTGTTCGCTAGTATATTCATTTTTATAAACAATCATAATAAAATCCGCCTTTAAAAAATCTTATGAACGCAAAACGGGTAGGAAAAGCCCCACCCGTAACGTTTCTTAATTAAATATTAAGCTTTTTTCGCTTTGATCTTTGCACCAATCTTTTTGAAGAATACCCAAACAGAAGGTGATAAGAAAAGTGAAGAATAAGTTCCGCCGACAAGACCGAAAATGATAGGCCAAATAAATTCTTGAATGGTTGATACGCTAAAGATTACCAATGCTACAACCATTATTAAAGTTGTGAGCGTTGAAAGTAAAATCTTAACGGCTGAATGCTTAACCGCGTAGTTAGCGATTTCAGCGTCGGTTGCATATGCAAATGCAGTTGACTTTTTGCATTCTCTTACCTTGTCGAAAATAACGATGGTAGCGTTGATTGAATAACCAATAATGGTAATTGCCGCAGCAATAAAGGTTGAGTTAACGGGAATTTGGAATACCGTGGTTAAAGCAACCATGAAGAATATGTCGTGTGCGAGAGCGCAAATTGCAGCAAGACCACTTGAAAGGGTAAATCTAAATATGATGTATATCAAGATTACTACAATAGCCGCTAAAATTGCCCAAATCGTTGAGGTGAGAAGGGTTTGCGAAGCAGTTGCACCAACCGTGTATGCTCTAATGCTATCTGCATCATAATAAGCGCCTGCGCTCTTAAAGGTGTTGTTCTCGCCGAACATTTTAATAATTTCAGCTTCGATTTCACCAATTAAACCTTTATCTTCAGCATCATCCATATCGCCCGTTAAAGCATCACTGAATTCTTGCTGAGCGTCAATGTCAGAAGTGTCGATTCTTTTACCGTTCATAACGTATTCTAAACGGAATTCGTAAGTTACGCCACCGTCGGTATTGGGAGATACTTGCATTTTATCTGCAATTGAATAACCCTTATCTTCAACGAACTTTGTAATTTGAGTTTCGAATTCGTTTTTTACTGCATCGTTATCGGCAAACTCACCGAGCTCAACTTCTACCTTTGCACCGCCTGCATAGTCGATACCGATATTCATACCGGGAACGATCATCATAATAATGCCGGCAACAAAAACTACTAAACTTAAAATGGCAAACCATTTAAAATTTTCTACTACTTTAAAATCTTTCTTCATGAGTTTAGACATTAGTCGTTACCTCCTTCTCTTGAAAGATTGAGGAATTTTTCTTCATCATTTGCAAAAGGCATAAATAATTTTACTAACCACTTGGTAACAAAAATCATTACGATAAGTGATAAAACGATACCGATAAGTAAGGTGATTGCAAAGCCCTTGATGGTACCAGGACATAAAATCCATAATACGATTGCCGCAAAAATGGTGGTGATATTTGAGTCGAATACGGTGATAATTGCACGCTTAAAGCCGTGATTAATAGCCGCTTCAACAGTTTTACCCATTCTATATTCTTCGCGAATTCTTTCAAAGATAATTACGCATGCGTCAACTGCCATACCGATTGATAACAAGATACCTGCAATACCGGGAAGGGTAAGTTGTACGTTAGGAATAATTGCGAGGAATACAATGTATAATAAAACGTAGATCATAAGAGCTACTGAAGAAGCAATACCAAGACCTCTGTAACGAACGATCATAAGAATGAATACGAGTAATAAACCGATTGCACCCATGAGCGCGCTATTAGAAAGAGCGCTTTCGCCAAGCTTTGAGCTGATGCTTCTTGATTCTGACACGGTGTATTCGATGGGGAGTTTACCGCTATCGATAACCGATGCAATTGAAAGAGCATCTTCGTAAGTTTCGTAACCTTCGATTTGAGCTGACGCGCTGTTAATCTGTTGGTTAACCGTGGGCTGAGAAACTACGGTATCGCCAAGGTAGATATACAAAGCGTTGTCTTCCATGCCTGAAACTTGCTTGGTAGCTTCTGCAAATTTAGCAGAACCTCTCGCGCTGAAGTTTAAGATTACGAGGTAACCGCCGTTGGTAGTATCTTGTGCAACGTAAGCACTTTCGATATCACCTTCGCCTTCTAACCAAAC
>JAFTIY010000037.1 GCA_017456665.1 Clostridia bacterium
AAACCTGTTGTGCTTTATGAATTGCCTTATCTTGAAAAGAGAGAAGACCACAATGATATACAGCTGTGGCAGGATAATTATGCCGCAATGGATATACTTTGGCTGAACTGTCTTTGTGACCGATATACAGGAAATCAGCGTGTAAAGCTTGATTCCGCCTTAAACAAACAAGGAATAGAATTTGCGGAACATATGAGCAAACAACTCGGTTATCCTGTGTACTATCATTTGGAATGTGATTATGGAAAAAGCATAAAAGCAGAAAAAGTGGGCGATCAACAGATACATATATGCCCTAAATGTGGAAGGTTGATGAAACGAGTAAGATTTTCAGAAGATCACGAAAGAGATATTTGTGAAGAGTGCAAGCTCTCTTATGATGCACATTGAGACTTTAAGGTATTACAACCCCTGTTTTTTAACCATTTTGAGACATTTTGGAGTCTCGCCCCATCCCGTTTTACCTAGTCTTAGACTTGAGGCTTATCAATATAATATGCCGATAAAAATCGGCAAAAACTGTTGGTTGGGTGCGGGTGTTATAGTTCTTCCCGGTGTGTCTATTGGAGATAATACCGTTATCGGAGCGGGTAGTGTTGTTACCAAAAATATTCCGGCTAACGTTGTTGCGGTGGGAAACCCTTGTAGAGTTATGAGGAAAATTAACGATCGCGATAAAGAATACTATTTTAAAGATAAAAAAATTAATATATAGTTATAAAAAAACGGACGAGTGTATAGATCACCATCCGTTTTTTTATAATTTAACTAATTTTTATAATTGTTAAATGAGCCGACGTCGGGCGGCATTAGGGCGTAAAAATCGGCATAAGTCAAAAGTCCCGATATGATATTTTTTGAGTGAGTGTAATCAATTTTAATTTATACGTTAACTTGTATAAAACTGTTTATTTAACAGTGAACATTTTTTGTAATAAAAAAGGTCTTTCGGTTAAAAGTTCCAAAAGACCTTTTATTAACACTAAAAGAAGGCTAGTGTATAATGGCAACGGTGTTAGTTAAAAGGCTTTTTTACGGTTGAAATTAAAAATCGTATTTTGCCTCTATACTAGATATAGCTTTTATTATTAGGTATAATCTTTTCCTAAAATGGTTCTTAAAACAACTTGAGCATAAACTCTGTGCATATAGTCGTTGGGGTGGTTAGAGTTTGATGACGTAGTATCCTGGAACACCTTTCTCGTTAGCATCTGCTCGTGAGCTTTAGTAACGTTTGCAAAGGCGAAATTTGCCTTATTATACGTTAAATCTTGCAAAGCTTCGGCATATTCGTGATGGTATCCTAAAAGGCAAGAGCCGGGTTGAAATCCTACCTCTGCATTAGGAAGCATACTGCCAACTAAAACGATGGGAACGTCTTTGTTCCACTTTTCTTTACAATCAGCGGTAATATTTCGCATAATGCCTTTTATATTTGCAACGAAGGTGTTGGTATCAATTCCGCCAGCATCGTTCATTCCGAACGCTAAAATAACTATATCTGGGTTTTCATCTACTACTTTAGTGTAGTTTGCGTATTCCTTTGCCCAATTTGTAGTTTCGCCGCTACGCGAATGGTTTGCTCTCGTAACGGTTATGCCGTATTTGTTTTCGAGATAATCCATTGCAAGATTTGGATAAGAAGGGCAGTAGGGCGCGCGTGAAACCTCTTCGGTATTGCTTGCTGCCCAACCGTAAGTGATGCTATCGCCATAAAAAACAGCCTTTACGTCCTCTCCGTTTTCGAGTTTGAGTACGAATTCTTCAAAAACGGATGAGTTATCTACCGGCTTGGTAATTACGCTCTTTGAAGTGTGCTTATAGGTTACTGCAAGTGACCATGCCGACATTCCGGGATTTGTTTTCGTTGTTTCAGATAATATATATGCCGTACCAGAATTGTCTGAAGCGGGAATTTGAGTTTGTAATCCGTCGTTTACATAGGTGGATAAATGATATTTTGAGTACTCTAAAACGGGAATTGAGCCGCCTTCAAGAATTTCGAGTTTGCCGTTTGTAACCTTATAGTCAATACCTTCAACATATTTGGTTTTTAAGTCAAAACTGCGAACCGATACTATCTCGTCAATATCATATAAAAGCTGAATTGGATCTACTTTTCCGTTTTTATTTTGACGAACGAAAGCACTTTCTGCATAACTAACGTTGCCGCTCCAAACAGGTGTAAGGTATTTATCAAGATTAAATTCAGTTAAATCGTGATTAACCTCGGGCTCTTTGCCGCCTGAAGATTGGTTGGGGGATGAAGTTTGATCGTTCGTTTTGCAAGCAAAAGCAGTTGTTAGAGTTGCAAAACACAAAATTAATGAGAAAAATTGCTTAAATTTCATATTAAACCTCTCCATTAAAGTTTTATTATCGTAATATGAGTATAACATTGGATGAGGGTATTGTCAATAGCGACCTAAAATAAAGAGCATAAAATAATACCTAAGGTTAGATTTTGTGTATTATTTTGGCTTTGACGGTGCGCGTAAAAAATAAAAAACTGTTATATCGCATTTGAATCCAAAGCTTGCCAATAAAACAGTTTTTAATAATATGATTAATCTATTCTTTTTATATTATCGTATGCAAATTTACCGTAATTATTAAGGTAAAATTCGCGGTATTGGTCAAAAGTCAACTCGCAATTAAAGCCCAAAAGCTCCATATCTACGCCGAATAGTTTTGCTTGCGTACCCATTGGGCTAAGCCCTGCATTTAAATAAAACTTTTTGCGCTTTAAACGTTCATCGTAATTTAAGGCAGTTGTGTAGGGGATTTCGATCTCTAAAAATACTCCCTTTGTATCGTAGTATTCAAGTAGGGTTTTAAGCATTTTTGTGCCAAACCCCTTCCCACGCGTATCTTTACAAACGGCAAAATAATCAATTAAAATAGTTTTGCTTCCGTTAATAGTGGTGGCAAAACCTATAAATTGATTTTTTTCGGTAAAATACCAAATATCAGTTTTGCCTTTTTTCTGCATGCTTTTTATAATCGAAAAGGGTTTGCGTTCGTTTTGTGGGAATGATTGTTTATATAAACGTTTAATTTTAAAATATTGCAAAAATCCCGTTGCTTTTAAAAATTGCATATCAAACCTCACTGATTTGCTGTTTTAATAGTATATCATAATTTTTAGTCGTTTGCAATCAAACGGGCTCATAAAAATTAGTTATAAGCTTTTGTTTTATTGCAAATACAAAGCCCGTATGGTATAATTTAAGGGTAATTTTATTTATATGGGGTAGGGCATGGATAGAAAATTTTTAACAGTTTTTGCCGTTTTTGACCTTCAAACTCAATCAAAGCTAAAATTGTGGCAAGATGCCGTGCTTAAAAAGGGGAACTGTGGCACTCAAACGATGGATATTCCCTTTCATATTTCCTTGGGTAGTTTTCCTATTGAGTGTGAGCAAGAATTGATTTTAAGGATTAAAGATATCTGCAGTAAAAAGAATAAATTTAAAATAAATTTGCAAAAGGTAAACAAGTTTGGCAATAGCGTTCTTTTTGTTCAACCTGAAAATAGCGAGGAGTTGTTTTATCTACACTCTTTATTTGATAATAATTATGCCAACGGTTTTGAGTGGCATGCTCACGCCACGATTTTTTGCGGTGAAGATGAAGAGGTGCTACTTGCAGAAAACGTGTTGAACGGGCAATTTGAGCCATTTACGGCTACGGTTACTTCTATAGCTATGGGAGAATTTTTCCCCACGAGAATGATAATCGACGAAACTCTATTGTAAATTATATAAAAATCGTTACACAAAAAGGGGGCGCTTTATGCAAACGTTATCTTTAAAGAGATATAAAAACATAATCATAATATTTTTATGCGGCTTTTTTGCATTCGTATTAATTGGGATAATTTTGGCATTGATAGGCGAAAGCAAAAACGTGGTAAGGGCGATTATTATTTCTTCCGTAATTGGGGGAGTGACGTTTATACCTGCTACCGTTTATTATTTAGCAAGCTATTTAACGATGAGTAAATTGTACAAAAAATATACTCAACAAAAAACGGTAATTACCGGTAGCTGCGAGGCCCTTTGGAAGGGAATGGGAAAGGTAATTATTAGAGTTAATAATAAAGAAATTAAGTCGCCAGCACTATTTTTTAAAAGCGAGGCAGATGAGCTTGTAGGTAAAAATATATATTACGCAATTATCGAAAATAAACTGTTTATTTATGATATAGAATAAAATCTAAACTAAAAATAAAATAGAAAAAGGCCCGTAAAAAATACTTTACGAAGCCTTTTTTTATTGCGTTTTTTTGCAATTATGCCAAACATAAAAAATGTTAAAACAATAGATAAAATCTAAAATTTTTAAGATTTTTATATTTTGTATTTTTTTGGTGATTATTGAGTTTTATCCAAGTAAAAAGTCGAATGCCATCATTAAGCAAAAGCCAAAAAGTAACGCATAAGTTGCCCCTCGTTCGCTGCCGTGCGAGTGTGTTTCGGGTATCATTTCGTCGCTAATAACGTATAGCATTGTTCCGCCTGCAAATGCCAATGCAAACGGCAATACTGCAGATGAAAACGATACGGCAAAGTAGCCTAATAAAGTTCCAACAACTTCGATTACTCCCGTTAGGGAAGCATATAACAAAGTGCGTTTTTTGCTTATTCCTGCGGCTAACATCGGTGCGATAATAACCATACCTTCAGGTATGTTTTGTAAGGCGATACCGCCTGCAATTATTAACGCTTCGGCTGTGTTTTCACTGCCGAAGCCTACACCTGCGGCAATTCCTTCGGGTAGATTATGAATTGCTATTGCAAATACGAAAAGGAGTATTTTATTGATATTGCTATCGGCGTGCTTTTCGCCGTCTGCACCTGCAAGCTTATGAAGGTGTGGAACTAACTTGTCGATTAAGTTAAGGCAAATAGCTCCGCAAAAAATCCCGATAACGGTTGTGATTATTCCCAATTCTCCGCCATGGTCAAGAGAGGGCATTATTAAACCGAAAAATGACGCTGCAAGCATAACTCCTGCCGCAAACGAAAGAACTATATCGCTAAATTTATGCGATAGGTTTTTAAACACGAATCCAATTATTGCGCCTATTAAAGTTGCCCCGCCAACGCCAAGTGCGGTAAGAAGTACAAGTTCCATATTTTTTCCCTGAGCAAATTAATTACTAGTTACATTATACCACAATAATTTTTGGTTTGCTACAAAATTATGCATTTATAAAAAAAATAGTAAAAAAATACCCCGGTACGTACGGGGTATTTTTTTAAAAAGAAGTTATGCTTATTTTAATAGTTGTAAAATTCCTTCTTTAGTGATTAGGCCTACTGATTTGTTAACTACTGCTCCGTTTTTAAAAACTAAAAGGGTAGGAATAGCAGCAATGCCAAATTGGTTAGCAATATTTGGATATTCATCGACGTTTACCTTTGCAATTGTAAAGTTTCCGCCTTCTTCAGCAATTTCGTCAACTATAGGTGAGAGCATTTTGCAAGGGCCACACCAGCTTGCCCAAAAATCTACCAACGTAGGAATTTCAGATGAAATTATTTGATTAAAATTTTCGTTATTAAGTTCGATAGGTTTCATATAATCCCCCCATAAAAGTATGCTTATTATCTAAAAAATTATACAAAAAAGCTTCCGCTTATCAAATAACAAGCGGAAGAAAAATTTGTTGTTAAAATTAAGCCTTTAAAGCGTTGATTCTTACAGCAAAACCAGACTTTTTGTTTGCAGCGGTATTTTTGTGTAAAAGACCTTTAGCAACAGCTTTATCTAAAATTGAACAAACTTCTCTATAGCAAGCTTCAGCTTGAGCGTAATCACCGGCTTCGATGGTTGCGTTAAGTTTTTTCATAGCGGTTTTAACTTCTGACTTGCCACTTTTGTTAATAGCATTTTTCTTCTGATTTACTAGAACGCGCTTTTTAGCTGATTTAATGTTGGGCACTTTATTTATCTCCTTGAGTTACATATTGTCTGGCTAATATTCTAACACATCTTTAAACTTTATGCAAGAAAAATAAATTGATTTTTGATAAAAACTTTCAAAAAATGTGCTTTTTTTAGGTGTTTTTTCTGTTATTGGGTAATTTATATCAACCTTAAAGCATTTATTTTAGTACGGAAATACAAATATGTGTGCAAAAATTGCTGTAACAGATAGCGGAGTCGGAGGATTGGCCGTTTTAAAAAAATTAGAAAAACGCTTTCCGTTTGTTGATTTCGTTTACGTAAGCGACTATAAAAATTTTCCTTACTTAAATAAAAGTAATGCCGAAGTGCAATTATTTTGTAAAAATAATTTAGAAATCGCGTTAAATAGCGGGGCAGATATTTTGGTGGTGGCGTGCAACACTATGTCACAAACGGGAAGGGAAGTGTTTGAAAGGTTTTCTACCGTTCCAACTTTTTTTGTTGAACCCGACGTTGAAAAAATTAAAAGACTAGGGGCAGAAAACTGTATTTTGTTTTGTACCCAATTAACGGCAATAAGCGACACAATTGCCGAGCTAAATACTTATACAGCTAACTGCGTTGTGCCTTTAAAAAATTTGGCAACCGATATTGAAAAAAATATTTTTGCTTTAAAAAATTTTTATCCAAAAGAACTAAACGAAAATTATGCTAATCGGCCCTTTATTTTTTTAGGCTGTACCCATTATCTACTTATTGAAGATAAGTTCAAAAAACGCTTTAAAAACTGCACCGTTTTCGACGGTATAGAAAAAATCGTAACCCCAATAAATTCGTTGCTACTGCCTAGCGATAAAAAACAAAGTAAAATATCAAAATCCTTTATAGGAAGCGGAAATTTAAGGGCTAAAGAAATTTACGAAAGGGTGATTAGCGTTTGACTTATTTACTATGGGGTTAAAATCGCTTAAATTTTTTTTATAAAAATTGAATTCGGGGTTAAAAATGGTTGCAAATGGTCACGGAATATGTTATTATATAATCACAACGAAAGTCGAGGGATATTTTACATGTTTTTTGGTGAATTTGCTCATCAGATGGATGATAAAAACAGAATAAGAATTCCAACCCCGTTCAAAAGCGAACTAGGGGGTGAGTTTTATTTTGCAAAAGGACTCGACGGCGTTATTAATATTCTGCCCGTTAAAGTGGTTGCAGCTCAAGTTGAACAGCTCGAGCGTATAAGCCAGTTTGATGAGGACGGACAGGAAGCTCTTTTAGAATACGGATCAACTGTTTACTTTGTTAGTGAAGATAAGCAGGGCAGAATTAAAATTCCCGACGTTTTAGTGGAGTTTGCTTGCCTTGAAAAAGACGTGGTAACCGTTGGTATTGGTAATAAATTATCACTTATGAGCAAGAAACTGCGCGAAGAAAAGAGAGTAAAGAGATCTCACGCTGAAAACATGAGCATACTTAACAAGAAGATTAAAGAGTAATCATTATGAACTTTTCACACGTGCCGGTAATGCTTGAAGAGTGTATGGAGGCTCTAAAGCTCAAAGACGGAGCAACTTACTTCGATGGAACTTTGGGTGGTGCTGGGCATTCCTATCAAATCTTAAGTAGAACTAAAAACAGCAATCTTATAGCAACAGACCTCGACACCCAAGCGCTTGCCGCTGCGGGCGAAAGGCTTAAACAGTTCGAAGGCAGAACTGTTTTGGTTCACGATAATTTTAAAAATTTTAAAGCTGTAACTGATAATCTTGGCGTAAACGAAATAGATGGTGCGCTGTTAGACCTTGGCGTTTCTAGCCACCAACTTGACGAAAGAAGCAGAGGCTTTTCTTATATGTCTGAAAACGTAAGGTTAGACATGAGAATGAATCAAGAAGCGGCTTTATCTGCTTACGAGGTTGTTAACGAATATTCCGAAAAAAAGCTTAAAGAAATACTTTTTACCTTTGGCGAAGAGCGTTTTTCGGCTAATATCGCAAGAAATATAGTAAGCGAGAGGGCAAAAAAGCCCATAACCACTACCGGTGAGTTGGTTTCTATAATAGAAAGAAGTATCCCTGCAAAGTTCAAAAAGGACGGTCATCCCGCAAAACGTACCTTTCAGGCGATTAGAATAGAAGTTAATGAAGAGCTCGGCGGCCTTTCCGAGGTTATTCATGACATTGCGGAAAAATTAAAAAAAGGCGGAAGGCTGGCGGTAATCACCTTCCATTCACTTGAAGACCGAATAGTAAAGCATTCGTTTATTGATTTAGCAACAGGGTGTACGTGTGATAAGAGCATTCCAGTTTGCATATGCGGTAGAACGAAAAAAGTAGAGATTATTACCCGCAAACCGATAACCGCGGGCGACGAAGAAAGAAGGAATAATTCGCGCAGTTTGTGCGCAAAGTTGAGAGTTATCGAGAAGTTATAATTGTATCAGTACACTATAGAGGCGAAAGCTGTAAAAATAGCGAATAAATTAAAAGGAGAGGAACATGATTAATAACGAAAAGCAGTACAAAAGAAGCAACACTCGCTATCAAGAAGATTTTATTGATTATGAACCCGGTATGACGGCATCTCGCAATGCCTACGTTGAAGACGACTACGGTATTCCCGTAAGAGAAAACACCCGTAATTCTGCTGCTGATTTCGAACAGATGATCGATCAAGGTCCTGTTCGTCATTACGATGATGATCTTTTCCCCACCACTACCACCATGCAATTCGGCGGTAAAGACAGAAGTTATATTTATGAAGATCTTAACGAACGTGAATCAGTTGCCGAAGATGAAGAAGAGGCTTCTTACAAGATCAACACTAAAGGTAAAATTATGATCGCCGTTTATGCGTTAGTTGTTCTCACTATTTTTACCCTTATTATCATGAATACCAGATTGATTAAAAACATGAACGCAAGCATTAGCGAACAAGAAGCTCGCATTGAAGCGTTGATGGAAGAAAATCAGGAGCTTATGAATGAATACGAATTCGTTCAGTCAGATGAAGAAGTTATCCGTCGCGCTGAAGAAATGGGTATGGTTGTTAACGGCTAATCGGGCGTTAGTTTGGAGGACGTTTAGATTATTAAAAATTTTTCAATAACACAATTACGAAAGAGGTTATTTGCAGCAATTTCTGCAGTAACCTTTATTTTTTTGCTTATTATTGCTAAAACTTTTTCAGTTATGGTAGTCGACGGGCAAATTCTTCGTCAAAAGGCAATAGACCAATGGACGAGAGATCTACCCGTAAAGGCAAAACGCGGCGATATAGTCGATTGTAACGGCAAGATATTGGCAGGATCAAAAGGTACTTACAGCGTATTTATAAGAACGAGGTGCGTTACTAATCCTGCGCAAGTTGCCGACGTGTTAAGCAATATTTTAAATGTAGATTATAAGTGGCTTTATGATAGTATAGTAGCTAAAAACCGTTCTGAAATTACCGTAAAAAGTGAGGTCGACGGTAATGTGATTGATAGCATACGGTCATTTACTTTAAACGGAGTTTATTTTTCTGTAGATAATTCTCGCGTGTATCCGTATAACCAAGCGCTTTGTCAAACGCTCGGCTATATTTCTTCAGACGGAAATGGGCAAACGGGGCTAGAAAAATATTACGACAGCTACTTACGCGGCGAAGATGGTGAAATACTGTATGAAAGTGATTTAACTGGTAACGACGTGCAAGGTAAATCTCCTCATTATCAGCCGGCTACGGATGGGATGAGTATACGGTTAACGATTGACAGCGATATTCAATTAATTTGCGAGGGGGAGCTTCAAAAAGCGATGGAGCAGTATACTCCAAAGAGTGCCCAGGTAATAGTTATGCAGCCAAGTAGCGGTAGGGTGCTTGCCATGTGTCAATATCCGTCTTATGATTTAAACGATCTACCAAGAGAGGATACCGAAAGGTTATTAAAAGAGGGCAGAAACAGTTTAATTACAGATAGTTACGAGCCCGGATCTACATTCAAGGTAATTACAGCATGCGCAAACGTAGAGGAATATTTAAAAAATAATCCAAAAGCTTATTCCCCTGATTACGTATTTCCTTCATCGCGTTACAGGGTGGTAGGAGGAAGAAAGATTAAATGTTGGACTACGCATGCAAACGGCAAGCACGCCAACGAAAATTTGGCTCTTGCGCTTAACAATAGCTGTAATCCGATTTTTGTGGATATTGCTCTTTCGTTAGGAAAAAATACCTTTTACGAATACGTTGAAAAATTTAATTTTGGCAAGGTAACGGGTATTGATTTTAACGGCGAGGCTACGGGTATGTTAGTTCCTCAATCAGCCGTAACCGAAGGTGATTTGGCTAGAATAGGATTTGGCCAAACTATTGCGGTTACTCCTATTCAGCTGGCATCTTCAATATGTGCCGCCGTAAACGGCGGTGTGTATTATAAACCGTATTTAGTGGAAGAAATTTATACTGATGAAAAAACCGTTTATAAAAATTACGGTGTTGAAACGGGAAGGGTTATTAGCGAACAGGCTTCAAAAACGGTTGCGGGTTATTTAAAAAACGTTGTAAGCGAGGGAAGCGGAAAGCAGGCCTATATTGAGGGGTATAACGTAGGAGGTAAAACGGGAACTGCTCAAAAATACCAAAACGGAGTTATTTCGGCAGGCAAATACGTGATGTCGTTCGTTGGTTTTTTCCCCGCTGAAAATCCGCAATATCTTGCGCTCGTAATAGTTGATGAACCAATAGGCGGGCAGTACGGTTCGACCGTTGCCGCTCCAATATGTAAAAATATATTTCAGTCGATAATTAATACTAAAAAGGTAAAACAATCGGTATAAAATGAAAATTAAACAATTATTAGAAGATATAAAATGTGAAAAATACGCAGTTAAAGAGGGTGTAAATATTACATCTCTTTGCATAAAAGATAAAAATTGTTCACCCGGATGTGCATTTTTTTGTTTAAAAGGGAATAATTACAACGGTGAAGATTTTGCAAAGCAGGCAGTTAACAACGGTGCTACTTTAATAGTTGCCGAAAGGTATTTAGACGGCGTAAACGCAATGCAGATAGTGGTAAAAAACGCCCGATCTGCATTTGCTAAAATGAGTGCAAACTTCTTCGGAAATCCTCAAAAGCAGTTAAAAACGGTTGGCGTTGTGGGAACTAACGGAAAAAGCACCGTATGTACGGCTATCGCCTCTATATTAAATGCCGAGGGGGTAACGTGCGGCTCTATTGGTACTTTTGGCGCAACGTATGATAAAATTAATATTGATACGGGGTTTACCACGCCCGATAGCTTCGAGCTGTTTAAAATAATGAGCGAGATGTTAAAATGCGGTATAAAAATAGTATGTATGGAGCTATCTGCCCATGCTATATACTATAAAAAAGTGCCCATCAAATTTGACGTTTTAATATTTACCAACTGTACGCACGATCATTTGGATTTTTTTGGCAATTTTGAAAAATACCGAGAGGTAAAAAGGAGTGCGTTTTCTTCGCGCAGTGCGCGCGTTGCTGTAATTAACGGAGATGATCCGCTCGGAAAAGAAATATGCGCTTGCAGAGATAGCGGAGTGATAACTTACGGTATAAGCGATCCGTCTGATAATTTTGCGATAGATATCAGCCCTACGCCAAGCGGATGTAATTACGTTATTAACTTATTTGATGCAGTATATCGAATTAACAGTAAGCTTTACGGAGAGTTTAACGTTTATAATATGTTAGCAGTTGCCACTACATGCGCGTTATGCGGAATAAAAACCGACCGAATCGCAAGTAGATTAAACGAGCTTGAGCGAATAAGCGGTAGAATGGAAAAAATATCCGATAAGCCTAACGTGTTTATAGATTATGCGCATACGCCTGACGGACTTAAACGTGCCTTGTTAGAGCTTGCTAAAATTAAGCCGAAGACGAGCAAACTGATATGCGTTTTTGGATGTGGTGGAAACAGAGATACTTCAAAGCGCGCCATTATGGGAGAAATAAGCGGTAAATACGCTGATTTTACAATAATAACAAGCGATAATCCTAGATTTGAAGACGGTAACTTAATTATAGATGAAATTGAAAGCGGAGTTAGAAGATATAGCTTAGACTACATAACCGTGGCCGATAGAGAAAAAGCAATAGAATACGCAGTAAACGTGGCAAATGCAAACGATTATCTTTTAATTGCAGGTAAAGGCAGCGAGAATTATCAAGAAATTATGGGAGTTTTTAAACGGTTTTGCGATAAGCAGATCGCTAAAAAGTATATTTTAAGCAAGTATGATAGATTATAAGGTATATTTTGCCTCGTTTTTATGTTCAGTAATTTTAAGTTTGGTATTAGGGTTAATAATTATTCCGCTTTTAAAAAGGCTTAAAGCAGGACAGAATATTTTGGGATACGTGCAAAATCACCTAACTAAAAGCGGAACTACTACTATGGGCGGATTTATCTTTGCGATGTCCGCTCTTATTTGCTTTACGTTATTTTCGAGGGGTAGTAATACGCTAGCCTTTTTATGCTTGGCAGTTGCATTTGCCTTTTTATTAGTTGGATTTGCAGACGATTTTATAAAAATTCGAGGAGGAAAGAACGAGGGGCTTACTCCTTTACAAAAAATAATCTTTCAAACTGCAATATCTTTAGTAACTGCAATTTTTGTTTACGTAAGAGGATATACCGATTTTTTTATTCCTTTTTTAAACAAATGGATTGATTTTGGTATATGGGGGTGTTTTATAATATTTTTTGTGTTTTTAGCAACCACCAATTGCGTTAATTTAACCGACGGGTTAGATGGTTTAGCCGGAGGGGTAAGCTATTTATATTTGCTGCTTTCTTGCGTTTTAATATTAATTCAAATAAATAATTTTAGTCAAAATTATATCAATCCAAGAGAATGCTAAAATATAGCACTTTTATGCCTTATTCAATCGTGCTCTTTAATTGGATTTTTATTTTATAACACTTATTCTGCAAAAATTTTTATGGGAGATACAGGCTCTTTGTATTTAGGCGGATTAATTGCAATAAGTGGAATTTTTAGCGGAAATACTCTTTTTATTCCATTTTTTGGAATAATGTTCGTGCTTTCGGGCATATCAGTAATTGTGCAGGTAGTCCACTTTAAAAAAACGGGAAAAAGAATATTTTTAATGGCGCCCTTACATCATCATTTTGAATACAAAGGGCATAGCGAGAGTAAAATCGTTTTTGCATATAAACTCGTAACTTTAGTAGTTGGATTAATTTGCATAATAACCGTTATGTGAGTGTGAAATGTATTTTAAACAAAGTAAATTTTTTATCGTTGGAATATCTAAAAGCGGATACTCTGCCTGTGTGGCATTGTTAAATATGGGCGTAGAATGCTTTATTTACGATCAAAATGCATCAGAAAAAATCAAAGAAAATATGCACAAGCTTATTGAGCGTGGTGCTGTGCTTGTAAATGAAGATGGAGTAGAAAGTCAATTGCAAAAATGTGATGTTGTAGTTATTAGCCCCGGTGTTCCTATCGATAATAAAATTCCCGTTTTGGCTCGTAAGATGCGTAAAAATATAATCGGAGAGCTTGAATTAGGTAGTATGCTTGTAAATAATCCTAAGGTTGCTATTACAGGGACAAATGGAAAGACTACTACTTGCAGCCTAGTAGAGCACGTGATTAAAAAAGAGGGCATAGGATGCTTTTTGGCGGGAAATATGGGTATTCCTCTGTGCGATAAAGTGGGAAGCGATCCCGACCATATAGCAGTGGTTGAGGTATCAAGCTATCAGCTTGAGAGTGTTTCGCACTTTCGACCTCATATAGCTTGCATTTTAAATATTTCGCCAGATCATCTTGCTAGGCACTATAATATGGAAAATTACGTCTATTTAAAGGGCAGAATATTAAAGCAGCTACGAGAAAGCGAGTATGCGGTTTTAAATTATGACGATTCAACCGTTAGGGAATACGCAACTCAAACTCGTGCAAAAGTAATTTATTTTTCGTTAACTGAAAGAATAGACGGTGCGTACGTACGTAACGGATACATATATTATAACGACGAGCTAATTTTGAACGTTAGCGATTTGCAATTAAAAGGCGGGCACAATATTCAAAACGCTTTGGCTGCCGTTTGCATTTGTAAGCTTTTAAAAATAAGCACAAAATCAATAAAAGAAGGTCTATCGGATTTTTGCGGGGTAAAATATAGACAGCAAGTAATTGCAACCTATAAAGAGATTACTTATATAAACGATTCTAAGTCTACCAATGCGCAGTCAACTGTTTCGGTTGTTAAAGGCGAATATGAAAATATGATATTGCTGATAGGCGGTAGAGATAAGGGGGAAGGTTACGATCAATTGTTTGCTGAAATCTGCGCAACTAATAAAGTAAAAAGTGTTATTTTATACGGTGAATCTAGAGCTCGCTTGTATAAAATTGCATGTGAATGTGGCTTAAACGATGTATATACAGTAGTTTCGTTTGACTGCGCGGTTAAGTTTGCGCATATGATTGCAAAGCCCGGTGATTACGTAATTTTAAGCCCGGCGTGTGCAAGCTTTGATCAGTTTGCTTCATTTGAAGAGAGGGGAGATCGCTTTAATCAAATAGTTAACGATCTTTCAACGGGTGGTGCGGATTGAAAAAACGTTTTGGCTCACTTGAAATTAATGGAGATTGGTTGCTTACGATTGCGTTGCTGTTGCTATGCGTAGTAGGTGGAATATTCGTTTACTCTGCTTCAAGTTATACAGCTAAAATCGATTATCAAGATGAGTTTTATTTTTTAAAAAAACAACTCATAGGCTATGCGATAGGATTTTGCGGATACTTTGTTTTATCTAATTTTAATTATAAAAGATTAAAAAAATGGTGGATAATTTTTTATGCAGTAGGCCTAATATTACTGGCTTTAGTTCTTACTCCGTTAGGTAAGGAAGTGTACGGAGCAAAAAGGTGGATAGCAATAGGGCCAATTACCATACAACCTTCAGAAATAGCAAGGTTGGCATTCGTTATTGCTGCTGCCGCATATTTTTCAAAAGATATTACGAGAGCAAAAACCTTTAAAGGGGTTTTACCCGTAATTGCAATGGGCGGGGGAGTTTGTCTTTTAATCATTATGCAGCCAAATATGTCGGTAACCGTATGCGTTGGTAGCGTAATGCTAGTTATGCTGTTTGCCGTTGGGATGCCAATGAAAAAACTTATTGCACTTATCTTACCTATTGTGGCGTTGATTCCCATACTTATCGCTATTGAACCTTACAGGCTAAAAAGGTTGTTTGCTTTTTTAGATCCGTGGTCGTCACCTAAAGGAGAAGGGTATCAATTAATACAATCACTATATGCTCTTGGCAACGGAGGTTTGTTTGGTACGGGGCTATTTTCATCTCGGCAAAAACTTAAATTTTTACCGTTTGCTGAAAGTGATTTTATACTATCTATCATCGGAGAAGAAACGGGCTTTTTAGGGATTTTGATGCTTTTATTTTTGTGCGCTTTTATAATTATGCGTGTCATAAAAATTGCTAAAAATGCAGATAATTTCTTTGGTTTTTTACTTTGTTTCGGAATAGCTGCAGTGTTTGCAATTCAAATTATTGTTAACGCTTTAGTCGTTACAGGCAGCATTCCGCCAACGGGAATACCCTTTCCTTTAGTGAGTAGTGGCAACACTCAAATTATAACTTTTTTGGCTTCTTTTGGAATAGTTAACAACGTTTACAAAAATATGAATAAAATTTAAAATAACAAAAAACTGCTATACCGCATAATATGTACGGTAGGCGGTTTTTTTTATGGAAAAATTTTTTATTTGTGGTGGTAAAAAACTTTTTGGTAGCGTTGAAATTTCGCCTGCAAAAAACGCCTGTTTGCCTATAATTGCGGCTTGTACGTTAT
>JAFTIY010000038.1 GCA_017456665.1 Clostridia bacterium
AAGTTGCAACAATTTGATAGATTGTATCGAGTTTTACTGTTTTATATTTACCGTCAACAGTAACTGAAATTGTAGAACGAGGAATACCACCATTTTTGTATAACTGATATTGAGTCATATTGCTTTCTGCGAGTAAATTTTCCACCCTCTTACCTACTGCTTCAGATAATTTCATAATAGCCTCCTTGCGTTTACCACAATAAACGTTCATTGCAATAATTATAGTTTGTGCAATTAAATTTTTAGTTTATCATACTGAACGCTTTTCAAATATGGTTTATTGTGATAAACTATTGTATGAGGAAAATTATTATGATTATAACTTTTTGTGGGCATTCGCAAGTAATTTTTACAGATGAAGAAAAATCAGTATTACGAAATATTCTTGTTGATGAGATAAATAAAAATCCCATCAGCAAGTTTTACCTGGGTGGGTACGGTGATTTTGACGGATTGTGTCTGAGAACTTTAAGGGAATTAAAGCATGATTTCCCTAGTATTGAAATTCTTTTTATAACTCCTTATCTTGATAAAAATTATAGCAAATTAGGACTTGCAAAATACTATTATGACGACGTTATATTCCCTCCTATTGAAAGTGTTCCACGTAAGTTTGCAATCTTAAAAAGAAATGAGTGGATGGTTGAACAAGCTGACCTTGTTATTGCCTACGTTAAATATTCTTGGGGTGGAGCTGCTAAAGCTTTAGATTTGCAATACCTACGCCAACATAACCTTATAGACGATTGATGTTTACACATTTGAAATTCTTCCCACTCAAAGTCGGGAATCAAATATCCGTCCCCTATTTATCGCCCTTTTTTACCCATAGTGGTTGATACAGAAAAATGTAAAATTTTAGGAACTACCCCGTTTTTTTTGACCTATTTTTGACTTTGTAAGAAATTTTTAAGAGAAAAAAAGTAGTCACCCTCTTGAAAGAATGACTACTAAAACCTTATTTTTTAATTAAAAATTGAATTTTTACTTTTTTAAGCTATATTATCTGGGGTTTTTGATATTAGCTTGTGCTGCAGCTAAACGAGCGATGGGAACTCTGAAGGGAGAGCAAGAAACGTAAGTTAAGCCTGCTGAGTGGCAGAATTCTACAGATGAAGGATCGCCGCCGTGTTCGCCGCAGATACCAACGTGCATTTCGGGACGAACTGATTTTCCAAGTTTAACAGAAAGCTCGATAAGTTGGCCAACGCCGTCACGGTCGAGTTTAGCAAACGGATCAAATTCATAAATCTTGTTATCATAGTAAGAATTTAAGAACTTGCCCGCATCGTCACGAGAGAAGCCGAAGGTCATTTGAGTTAAGTCGTTAGTACCAAAGCAGAAGAATTCAGCTTGTTCAGCAATCTTATCAGCGGTTAAGCAAGCACGAGGAATTTCGATCATAGTACCAACTTCGTACTTAAGGTCTGAACCTGCGTTTGCAATTTCTGCATTTGCGGTTGCAACAACGATATCTTTAACAAACTTAAGTTCTTTAACTTCGCCAACTAACGGAATCATGATTTCGGGAACGAGATTCCAATCGGGATGAGCCTTTTTAACGTTGATAGCTGCTCTGATAACAGCTTTTGTTTGCATTTTAGCAATTTCGGGATAGGTAACGGTTAAACGGCAACCACGGTGACCCATCATGGTGTTAAATTCGTGAAGTGAAGAAATAATTTCTTTAATTCTTTCAACGCTCTTGCCTTGAGTTTTGGCAAGTGCCTTGATATCAGCTTCCTCGGTGGGAACGAATTCGTGTAGAGGAGGATCTAAGAAACGGATGGTAACGGGGTTACCTTCAAGTGCTTCGTAAATCTTTTCGAAGTCGCCCTGTTGCATGGGAAGAATTTTATTGAGAGCAGCTTCTCTTTCTTCAACAGTGTCTGAACAGATCATTTCGCGGATAGCGGCAATTCTATCACCTTCGAAGAACATATGCTCTGTTCTGCAAAGACCAATACCTTCAGCACCTAATTCGCGAGCCTTTCTTGCATCGGCAGGAGTGTCGGCATTAGTTCTAACTTTTAAAGATCTGAACTTATCTGCAAGGTTCATGATTCTTTCAAATTCGTCAGCAATAGTTGCGGGAACGGTGGGAATTAAACCGTCGTAAATGCAACCTGTTGAACCATCGATAGAAATGGTATCGCCTTCGTGATATACCTTACCAGCTAAAGTGAATTTTTTATTTTCTTCATCCATAGCGATTGCATCACAGCCTGATACACAGCAAGTACCCATACCTCTTGCAACTACTGCAGCGTGAGAGGTCATACCGCCACGTACGGTTAAAATACCTTGAGCAGCCTTCATGCCTTCGATATCTTCAGGTGAGGTTTCTAAGCGTACTAAAACAACCTTTTTGCCAGCTTCGTTCCATTCTTTTGCATCTTCAGCGGTGAAAACGATTTGACCTGCAGCAGCTCCGGGAGAAGCGGCAAGTGCTCTTGCAACGGGAGCAGTTTTCTTAATAGCAGCGCTGTCGAATTGGGGGTGGAGTAAGGTGTCGAGGTTTCTGGGATCGATCATCATAACCGCTTCTTTTTCGGTTATCATGCCTTCATCTACTAAATCGCAAGCGATTTTTAAAGCAGCTTTTGCAGTTCTCTTACCGTTACGGGTTTGGAGCATGTAAAGCTTTTTATCTTCAATAGTGAATTCCATATCTTGCATATCTCTGTAGTGATTTTCTAAGATTGCGCAGATTTTTTGGAATTGTTCGAATACTTCGGGCATAACTTTTGCCATCTCTTCGATCTTTTGGGGAGTTCTAACGCCTGCTACTACGTCTTCGCCTTGTGCGTTCATAAGGAATTCGCCCATAAGTTTCTTTTCGCCGGTTGCAGGATCACGGGTAAACGCTACGCCGGTACCAGAGGTTTCGCCAAGGTTGCCGAATACCATCATTTGTACGTTTACTGCAGTACCCCAGCTGTAAGGAATGTCGTTATCACGACGGTAAACGTTTGCTCTGGGGTTATCCCATGAACGGAATACCGCTTTGATTGCGCCAAATAATTGTTCCTTAGGATCGGTGGGGAATTCGCTGCCGATCTTTGATTTATATTCTGCCTTAAATTGATTTGCAAGTTCTTTAAGGTCTTCAGCGGAAAGTTCAACGTCGAGCTTAACGCCTTTTGCTTCTTTCATTGCGTCTATTAAAGTTTCAAAGTACTTTTTACCAACTTCCATTACTACGTCTGAATACATTTGAATGAATCTTCTGTAGCAGTCCCATGCCCAACGGGGGTTGCCTGACTTTTTAGCAAGTACTTCAACAACTTCTTCGTTAAGACCAAGGTTTAAAATAGTATCCATCATGCCGGGCATTGATGCTCTTGCGCCTGAACGTACCGATACTAATAAGGGATTTTCTTTATCGCCAAACTTTTTGCCTACTACCCTTTCGAGTTTGTCGATGTTTTCCATGATTTCTGCCTGAATGTCAGCATTAATCATCTTTCCGTCGTCGTAATACTTGGTACATGCTTCGGTTGAAATGGTGAAGCCTTGGGGTACGGGTAAACCAAGATTGGTCATTTCTGCAAGGTTTGCTCCCTTACCGCCGAGAAGTTCGCGCATTTTGCCGTTACCTTCGCTGAACAGATAAACGTATTTCATTTATTATCCTCCATGTGCGACGTTTGCCGCAATATAAATTATTACAAATTGATCATAAAGTTGCCGCCCATAAAATTTTGGGCACACCAAACGCCCTTTCACAAAAGGGCTTTAATATTTTACAATAAATTGCAAATTTTCACAACTGTTTGACTGCCGTTTTGCACAAAAAAACCTTTTATTTGTAAATTTGATAAAAATTCCTACTCTTTTTTGGCCATTTTTTTACTTTTTTTCAGTTTTTGGGGGCGGATTACCCATCATTGAATACAAACAGCACTCAATTGGCCCGTTATAAATTTTTCGCTTTTTGTCGGCTTTTTTGCCAAACAAGCGTTCAAAATCGGTTACGGGAGTTAAAGTATAGGCAGACCAATCGTTTAAACTTGCGTAAACCTTGCCGTAGTCACGCATTATTTTTTCTACCTCTTTACGCTCTGAAAGTCTTTCCCCATAAGGCGGATTAGTAACTATTACGCCGTATTTTTTAGCTGAAGAAAATTCTCTCATGTCGCTTTTTTGAAAGTGCACGTATTTTTCAACGCCGGCAATCTGCGCGTGCTTGCGAGCAAGAGAAAGCTGCCTTTCGTCTATATCGTAACCTATAAGCCTTATGGGCTCGTCTAGTATTTTTGCTTTTGCATCTGCCTTTATATTTTCAAAGGTGCTTGCATTAAACTTTGACCAATGTAAAAAATCAAAATCCCTCATATATCCCGCAGGTATATTTTGAGCCTTCATAGCCGCCTCAATTACAAAAGTTCCGCTACCGCAAAACAAATCGGCAAATGGGCGAGACCTATTCCACACGGTATAATCCAATATGGCAGAGGCTAACGTTTCTTTCAACGGAGCTTCTCCTACGAGTGCCCTATACCCCCTGCGGTGCAATCCGCTTCCAGAGCTATCGAGTAACACCGAAACAAAATCCTTTACTATTGCAACCTCAACTCTATACCTTTCGCCGCTTTCGCTAAGAATTTTACCGATTGCAAGTTTTTTACAAATTGCTTTTTTAGTTATACTTTGAGTAACCGAAATGGCGTGAATATGACTGTCTACACATTTTGCCACAACGTCAAACTTGCCGTTAATTGACGTATAGGCCGCCCAATCGATATTTAAAACGCCATCAAACAACTCGTCGAAATTAGTAGCTTTAAAAGCAGCAAGTTCAACGTAAACTCTATTTGCAGTACGCAAAAACAGGTTGCATTTACAAAGATCATCGTAATCGCCTTCAAAATGCACCCTCCCGTTTACTGCTGGTAAATCGCCGTATCCAAGCTTATAAAGTTCACGCTTAAGCGCGGCCTCACACCCCGCCGCGCATGAAATACAAATTCGCATATTTTCCTATAAAGTGGGTTTAATCGCGTTATAGCCTCACTTTTTATAATTTAAATTACGTCGTCGGCATAAAAAGCATTTACAATATGATTTACTTCGCCGTTTAAAATCTCAATAACGTCAAACCGAACGGCACGCTCCTTATGCTCTTCGTGCGCCTTTATATAAAATTCTGCAAGCAAACAATACTTACGCTGTTTTTTTGCATCAACGGCATCGCCCGGATTTCCGTACTTCGTTTGAGTTCTTGTTTTTACCTCTATAAAAACCAATAAGTCGCCGTATAAGGCGATTAAATCGGCTTCGGCAAATTTTGTGGTATAACCTTTTTCAAGTATTTTATACCCCTTTTTTTTGAGGTATTTATATGCTATTCGCTCTCCGGTTGAGCCCAAAAGTTTTTTATAAAACTGCGTCTGTGTAATTCGCAAGGTCCAACCTCCTTTATAGCCTTAATATGAGCAGCCGTGCCGTACCCCTTATTTTTTTCAAACATATATGCGGGATATTGCTTAGCATATTCATCCATCAATTTGTCGCGGTATACCTTTGCAACTATAGAAGCGCAACCGATTGTATAACTTTTTGCATCTCCCTTTATTATAGGAACGCAAGGAATATTAGTTTTTATATCGAGTGCGTCGCAAAGTAAAACGTCGGGCGTTACGTCTAATCCGGTTACGCATTGCGCCATACATTTTTTAGTAGCCTCTAAAATGTTTATTTCGTCTATTTCTTTAGGTTCAATTCGGCAAACTCTTACCGAAATTGCCTTTGCTAAAATTTCTTCTGCAAGTTTTTCGCGTTTTTTAATTGAAACCTTTTTACTGTCGTCTACACCCTCGATAATCGACTCGTCATCGAGTGGCATAATAATAGCGCAACATACTACAGGGCCGGCAAGCGGACCGCGACCCACCTCATCACAACCGGCTATGTATTTATCGCCACGCTCTAAACATTTGTATTCGTATTGTAGTTTTGCTACCTCTTTTTCGGTCATAATAGCCGTTTATCAACCTATAGGCTGACTTTTCCCTCCAAGCAAATTTTTCCTAGCCTGCCTTTTCTAAAATCGTCGATAACTAAAGATCCACATCTTTCGTAATCAATTACCCCACCTTTTGCCAAGCAACCGCGGCGTTTAGCAATTTCTTCATAAACTTGTAGCGGTGTTAATTGGTCGAGTGATACACCGTACCTATCTTCTAAACACTTGGGGCAAATTTTCATTAAATCCTCAATTAAAGCTAAACACAAATCGCCAACGTCTAATATTGCATCGTTAAGGCCGCCGATATACGCCAAATGCTTACCGTATTCGTTGTTATCAAGCGAAGGAGGCATAGTTCCGGGTGTATCTAACAGTTCAAATCCATCTAACCTAACCCACTGTTTTCCTCTGGTAACACCCGCTTTATCGCCAACTATTGCAGCTTTTTTACCACAAAGTGCGTTAATTACGGTTGATTTACCGGTGTTTGGCACACCTGCAACCATTGCTCGAAGAGCTTTGGTAACTCCCTTTGCTTTATTTCTTTCTACCTTTTCAATTAAAAGTGATTTAAAAGCGGTGTAAATGTTTTTGCATCCGTTACTCATCGTTCCTATTGAGGTTACAACCTTTATACCCTCGGCTGCAAAAAGTGACAAAATATAATCCTTATCGCTTTCTGAAATAAGGTCGCATTTATTCAAAACGTATAAAAACGGCCTGTTAGAAAGCTTTTTTTCAAGCGTTTTATTACGACATGCAAATGGGGCTCTGGCATCTAAAACAAAAATAACTCCGTCGCAAAGCTTAATGTTTTCTTCCATCATGCGCATAGCCTTGGTCATATGCCCGGGAAACCATTGAATATGATCTAAATCCATAAACTCCCCCTTAATAAAATAATTACCGCTTATATATTAAAAGCGGCAAAAAGGTTTTTTGGCCCTGCCAATAACGGTTGATTTAATAAGCTTTAATTTTAGGAACTTTATTAGCCTAAAAAAGTCAATCGTTATTTAACGGCATTGCCCTTTTATTTATTGTTCTCTTTTTCCATCGCTCTCTTATATTTTCTGTAAAGATCGGGGCGCTTTTGCTTGGTTAACTCAACCGCCTGTTCTTTACGCCATTTATCGATAAGTGCGTGGTTGCCCGAAACCAAAACGTCGGGCACTTTTTTACCATTAAAAACTTGAGGCCGAGTATACTGAGGATACTCAAGCAGGTTATCTGTAAAACTTTCGTCCTTTAAACTTTCGCCTGCAATAACCCCTTCTACGTAGCGGCAAAGCGCGTCGGTTACAACCATAGCCGGCAGTTCTCCGCCAGTAAGCACGTAATCGCCTATAGAAATTTCGCCATCGATATACTCATCTAAAACTCGTTGGTCAACCCCCTCGTAATGACCGCATAAAAGCAAAATACGTTCATACTTAAGCAGCTTTTTTACCTGCTTTGGCGTAATCGTTTTGCCTTTTGGCGACATATAAACGCGGTAAGCCTTATGCTTAGGGTCTAACGCGTCTATTGCAGAAGCAATGGGTTGAGGCATCATTAACATACCGGCACCACCGCCAAATGGATAATCATCGCATTTTTTATGTTTATCGAGAGTATATTCGCGAATATCGGTTATTTCGATTTGCACCTTTCCGCTGCCCGTTGCCCTGCCAATAATACTTTCTTTTAGAGGAGCAAACATTTCGGGAAAAAGTGTTAAAATATCAATTCTCATAGCTTATCTCTTGCAAAAAGGCTTCTTTGTTTACCGTAATTTGTTTGTTTTCTATATCGAACTGAGCATTATAACTCTTAAGCCAAGGAGCAATTACCCTACCGTTTTCGGTTGATATATAATATATATCCGTTCTGGCACTTAAAATATCTTGCACCTCGCCAAAAAACTCGCCGTTTTCAAAAAGTATTTTACAGCCTAAAACGTCGCAAATAAAATAGGTGTTCTTTTTACGTTTTACCTCGTTTTTTAAGGCGTAAACCTTTGCCCCGCGCAAAAGTTCTGCGGCGTTTCGGTCAGCCACACCCCTTAAAAGCATAAAGACGTCTTTATCGCAGCGCATTTTAAGCACTTGATATGAGACGCCGTTTATAAATACCTCGTTTAAATCGCTTATTGCAAAAAAACCGTCGGTATAGTTTTTCATTTTTACTTCACCGCGAATTCCTTGAGGCTTTAAAATTTCACCGATTAGAAGTTGTTCCATAAATTATTCAGCAACTACTTCGCTTTGTTCTTTAATTTCGATGTTGTACTTTTTACCGCTCTTTGCAGATGCAGCCTTAACTAAAGTTCTCATCGCCTTTGCAATTTTGCCTTGACGACCGATAACCTTACCCATATCGTCTTCAGAAAGAACTATAGTAACGGTAACTAAATTGCCCGTTTCTGATACTAAATATTGAGCATTTTCGGGATGTTCGGCAAAAGTACCAACGATATATTTGATTAAATCTAACATAATTTATCTCCTTGCGATAAAATTTATCGCACTTGTTTTCAAATTTAAGCTTTTTGCTGCGCTTGGGATATATTATAGCGCAAAAAAACACTTTTTAAAAGTGCTACTAACAATAAATGCAGTACGATACTGCGAGTAACGGTTTATATCGCCACGCAAAAAGCGTTTTGCCTTTTGCGCGGCTAGCCGTACTTCAAAGATTAGTTTTTCTTCTTCTTGGGGTTAGTTTTTGCAGGAGAAAGCTTTGTGGGTTTTTCCATAACGCCTGCATTAACAAGAAGTGACTTAACCGTTTCGGTGGGCTGAACGCCTTTTGCTAACCAATCTTTAGCCTTTTCGCTGTCGATAACAACTTCTGCGGGTTGAGCGATGGGGTTGTAGTGACCAACTTTGTCGATATACTTGCCGTCGCGTGCAACTCTTGAATCAACAACTACGATACGATAGAAAGGACTCTTTTTGTCGCCCATTCTTGTCAATCTCATTTTTAATGCCATTTGTATTTCCTCCGAAATAATTTATTCTTTATTATATTTTGGCAAATATTAATTTTCGCCAATTAATTTTTATTTGATATTAGAATTTAAAGGGTAATCTGCCCTTTGCACCCTTACCCTTAAGCTGCTTCATCAGTTGCTTTGTTTGTTCAAACTGTTTTAAAAGAGCGTTTACCTCTTGAATGCTCGTTCCGCTTCCGTTTGCTATACGAGTTTTACGAGAGTAATTTAATATATCGGGATTGCGGCGTTCGCGCTTGGTCATAGAAAGTATTATAGCCTTAACGCGTTCAATTCGGCTTTCGTCGATATCGCTTTCTTTAATATTCATTTTATTTGCGCCCGGCATAAGACCGAGTACGCTTCCTACCCCGCCCATCTTTTTAACCATTTCGAATTGGTCGAGATAATCTTCTAAAGTAAAGGAGTTTTCTTTAAACTTCTTTTCCATTTTTTTAACGTCTTCTTCGGTTACGGCTTCTTGTGCCTTTTCTATTATAGAAAGCACGTCGCCCATACCGAGAATACGCTTTGCCATTCTGTCGGGATAAAAAGGCTCTAAATCGCCAAGTTTTTCGCCAACACCGGCAAATTTAATGGGTTTACCAGTTACTGCTTTAATTGATAAACATGCGCCGCCGCGCGTATCACCGTCAAGCTTTGTTAATACTACGCCGGTAATATCCAACCTTGCGTTAAAGGTTTCGGCCACTTCAACTGCTACCTGACCGGTCATAGAATCAACTGTAAGTAAAATTTCATCGGGATTAACGGCATCCTTTACGTCTTCAAGCTCTTGCATAAGCTTTTCGTCGATTTGTAAACGCCCCGCCGTATCAATAATTACGGTATCAAAGCCAAAGCGCTTTGCATGCTCGATTGCACGCTTTGCAATATCTACGGGATTGATTTGACCGAGAGTAAAAACCTCGCACCCCGCCTTTTCGCCAACAGTTTTTAACTGATCAATTGCAGCAGGTCTATATACGTCACACGCTGCAAGCAAGGGTTTTTTGCCCTGCTTTTTAAGCAACATGCCAAGTTTTGCCGATAAAGTAGTTTTGCCCGCACCCTGCAAGCCGCACATCATTATTACGGTAGGCGGATTAGAAGCAACTGCAAGTTTACTGTTAGTTGAGCCCATAAGCTCAACAAGCTCGTCGTTTACTATTTTTATAACCTGCTGCGCCGGGCTTAAGCTTTGCAAAATATTTTGCCCTACAGCCTTTTCTGAAACGGTAGCAACGAATTGCTTAACTACCTTTAAATTTACGTCTGCCTCAAGTAGCGCTATTCTGATTTCGCGCATTGCTTGCTTTATTTCAAGCTCGGTTAACTTACCGCGATTGGTAAGCTTGCCAAAAACGTGATTGAGCTTTTCGCCAAGTGATGCAAAAATAGCCAAATTATCTATCCTCCAAAATTGAGAGCACCCTTTGTTTTAATTGTTTACAATCATTTTCGTTCAAATTTCTAATTTGCTCGATTTTTTTATAAATTTGCAAATTATCTTCATACGAAAAAAGTTGTTTTTCGGTAAGATCAAGGGTGCATTTAACCGCCTGCCGCGAAACTCCTTTCATTTCAGCAATCTCGCCAAGCGATAAATCTAACCCGAAATAATCTTCTATAGTATCGCGCTGTTTTTGCGTTAACAGCGTACCGTATATCGCATAAAGCTGATATACCAAAAAGTTTTTACCTTCCATTATTCACCTGTAAAGGTTTTTTACTTTACACATTATAATTTATTTTATAAATTTAGTCAAGCTCTTTTAAGGCACTTTTACTATTTTTTAATAAATATTTTTGCGTTTTATATAAATAGACTAAAAAATAACGGCTTTTTTTCTATGCAAAATAGCCGTTAATCGACCTATAGGCCCACTTTTTGAAAAAAAATTATCTTTTTGCACTAGCTCTATATGCAAATTCAGTTGCCTATAATTAATCTTTTTTTATTAAAAACGCGGCAAAATATTTTCGCCGCGCCAAAACAATATATTGTTTTTATTATTGTTGATTTTCTGTTTCTGAATCGGCTTCTGAATCGTTATCTTTTTCATAATTTTCAAAAGCTTCATCAAAATTTTCCACTCCAAAAACAGTTTCTACCGGTTTATTAAATCCGTCGAGAGCGGTTTCGTGCCAGCCTTCTTGCACTTCAGCTGCTCCAATATAAATTGTTAACGTAGGTTCTTTGTCGTTAGTTCCTACCATATATTCGCCAATAACTGCAACGCTTTGAGGAATATTGAGCAATTTAAGAGCCCTATTGAATGAAAAGGCGTATTCGCCAATTTCGGTTAACGCGTTGCCCTTAATTTGAATTGACTCTAACAATAAACACCTTGCAAATGCGTATCTTTCTATTACTTTTATAGTTTCGGGAATAATTAATTTAGTTATTTCACAATCAGTAAATGAGTTGCGAGCAATAACCGTTACGGGTCGGTTGTTAAACGTTGAGGGAATTTGCAACACACCTGTAGGCTTTTCTTCTCCAGCTGAAATAGTATAAGAAGAAAGGTCGCTATTTAAGGTAAAACTAAAACGAGGATCGGTGTTTTTATAGTTGCTTGGATCGTAAACGATGCGATTTGACCATTGCGATGAGAGATAATTTTGCTCGTCGCCGTTAGCCATAACTCTAATAACCGTTTCTTTAACTTCAAATGCTGATAAATCAAACGAGTTGGTTTTTACGGTAACCTTTTTACCCGAAACGTTTACGGTATATCCTTGAGCATTGGGGACTGCATCCCAAGTGAGTGAGTTATCTGTAATAATAAGGCCGGTTACCTTATTTAACTGAACGGGTTCGCTTTGCCCGTTGTTACACGCCGCAAATGAAAAAATAAGTAAAGCGCACGCTATTAATGCCGTTATTTTTTTAATAGATTTCATTTTGTATTTCCTTTATATATTAATATAAGAAACTAGATTTCTTGTATTATATCACTTGTTTACTAAATTGTCAATTTATTTATAGTTTATATAAGACTTTTGGCACTTTATTAATAAAAAAATCAGTGATCGTGATGGGTTTTATACATGTGCATTAAGCTTTTCATTAAAGAGCTAACTCCATTTTGCTCTTCACTTACTATAAAACCACGGGCTTTTAAAAATGCCATTGCGCTTTGATTACTACTTTCACACTTTGCAAACATACCCAAAACCAAACGATTTACAGCCCTGTTCATTACCGCCACCAAAATAACGCTTCCGTTTTTATCACGACGAAGTGAAGGAATTACGTAAATATAATCGAGATTTATAAAGCCCTTTGTTAAAGAAGTGGTTTTTGAAAAGCCAACGAAGTTTTCGTCTTGATCAAGACAAATTAAAAATTCTTCGTTTTCGCCTATATTTTCTAAATTTTTGCAAAGCTCAAGCTTTTGCTCGTAAGAAAAATCGGTTAAGCCGTTTAAAAGCTTTTGCTTATAATCTTCAGTATATGAAGTAACTCTAATCATAGTTATTTACCCGTTGAGCCGAAGCCACCCGCTCCGCGGTCTGTTTGCTCCAAATGCCCTACCTCTTCAAATTCACACTTTAAATAAGGAACAACAACTAGTTGCGCCATTCGCTCGCCTAATTTTATTTGCTTTTGCTCTTGCGAATGATTGTGCAAGGCAACTTTAATTTCGCCGCGGTAATCGCTATCGATAACGCCAACCTTATTTGCGGGCGCTAATCCCTGTTTGCATGCAAGCCCGCTGCGCGCAAATACCAACCCC
Organism: Clostridia bacterium; assembly: GCA_017456665.1. GTDB lineage: Bacteria > Bacillota > Clostridia > Christensenellales > Borkfalkiaceae > HGM11416. The sequence continues at coordinate 12,689 of JAFTIY010000038.1, forward strand.
ACGTAACCTACAGGAATTTGCATAGCAATGCCCGTTCCAATAAGTTTCGTTTGCCCGGGTAAAATATCAAAATCACCCTCGCTATTATATAAATCTGCACCTGCCGCCTGCTCGCTTGAGTACACGGGAATAACGGCGTTTTCGTTAAGCTTTGTAAATTTAACTTTCATAAAAAACCTATGCATTATTTTAATATGATAATTATAACATTAAGGCGCGCAAAATACAAATAATCTCAGCTGCTTTTTACATTTTAAACAACTCATTTTTAAATTAAGCGGCACAGCGCTACAAAAAGCTATATTGGATTATCAAAAAAACACACTACGCTATTGCTAAGCGTAGTGTGTTAATTTCATTTTTGTAAATTAAGCTTCGGTTTCAGTTTCTTCAGTAATTAAATCACTGTAAGCATCTTTGAAGTATTCAACGTTTTCTTCCATATATTTATTGATGAAGTTGTTTGCAATCTTACCAACTTCGTCGCTGGTTACGTTTGCTAATTTAACTTCTCTATACTTGTAAGCGAGTGAATCTTCGTTGGCTAAATCAGCGATGAATTTTTCTTTTGAATTTTCATCGTATTCGTCAGCTTCAACCTTCTTGGTGCAAACGATGAGGTGGTAACCGTAATCGGTTGCTACGATGGTGTAAGCACCTTTACCTAAAGCTACTACTTCTTTGGTTGCTTCAGCGAATTCTTTAACGTAAGTGGTGTCAGCATTGAAGGGAGAATAGGTATAACCGAGGTATGAACCTAAACTGCCGGGATCGGTGCTGAATACGTATAATAAATCGTCGAATGCTGCGCGCTTTTCATCGGTTAAATCGATTTGAGCAACGGTGTTTGCAACATTGTTTTTATCAAAAACAAGCTTATTCATACCGGTTAACGCGGTAACGTAGGTAGACATAAAGCTATCGAATGATAATGAATTGGGAATTACGTTGGTGAATGACCAAGTAGTTTCTTCAACCTTATCTTCGTTTTCTTCGGTGGTAGAGGTTGCGCCGTAAACAGTACCGATATAGTTCTTTAATAAACTGTATGCAGCACTTTCTTCTTCGCTTACGAAATAATGGGTATCAAAAGTAAACTGTGAGCTTTCTTCTGAATATTCGCCGTAGCTTGAATATACCCAAGAATCACGTTGATCTTTTACGATAAGCTGTTTTAAAAGAGTTTCGCGCATTGCGTTGATATCAGCTTGAGTGATGCCAGCTTTTGAAGAATAGTTAGTAAGTTGAGCACTTTGTTCGGTGGTAAAGCCGATTAAAAGGTTTGAAACGTAGCCGTAACCGGTGTAAGGATTGCAAACTACGAATGAATCTTCGTTTACTGCATCGAGAGCGCTTTCGTAAGCTGAAATGTTGTTTTGATAATTGTTTTGTTGAGCTTTGTATTCTACGAGATATTGATCCCAAACTGCTTCGCCGTTAAGTTTTGCTTCAACTTGAGAAACGAGCGAATCTTCGTATTTGCTAACCACTAAGGTTTCGTATTGAGCTTTAATACTATCTTTAAAGTAAGTGTATTTTAAAGCTTCGTTAGCATCGTTTGAAATATCGTAGCTTTCATCGCTGGTAATTAAGCCGTTATCTTTAAGAACCTTTAAAGCTTTAGTGAACGCCTTCTTTCTTGCAGAGGTAGAAAGGTCGATTTCATAAGCTTCGTAAACCGCCATGTTGAGTTCGTAAGTGGTGGGATAATCAGCCTTTAACACTTGAACGCCCTTACCTAAAACAACGTCTGCAACCTTGTAGTCGTATTCAGAGGGAGTTTCGTTAACGAGTTCGTATTCGTCGGTAACGTCTTCTTCAGTTTTAGTGGGAGTAGTTCTCGGGGTAAAGGTTTCGTCTTCCTTTTCGTCTTCTTCTTCGTCTTCTGCAGTTTCGTAACTGTCGATAATATCGTTAATAGAAACTCTCGTTGCGTACAAAGCTTGAGCTACTTCGTATTCGGTAAGATATTTTTCAAGGGTTTCAGCATCGCCGTTAGCGTAATTAATAGCCGTGCCGTTTGCTTTAGCGTTTGCCTTGAAATAAGTTAAGAATTCAGTGTCTGCTTCAACGCTACCATCGAGTAAGCCGTTGTAAAGTTTAGCGAGTTCTTTTCTTGCCTGTTGAATGATAACTCTGTTTTTAACGAGGTTTTCAAGTATAAGCTCGTAGGTCGCAGAGGTGGTATAACCGTAGTAGTATACGTAGTTATAACCGTATGACATAAATGCAGATGCCATTTCGCGCTTTGCGATTTCTTCTGCGTTAATATCGTCTGCAATTTGAACTTTTGCAACGACTTGTGCCATATCTCTGTCTGTGTTGGTGGTGATTAAACCGCAACCTGCAAATGCAGTAACAGAAAGGATTACTACAGTTAACATAGTTACGATTTTAGTCAGAATTTTTCTCATAAAACTCTCCTGCTCGGGTGTGATTTATTGTTTGGCGTTTTATTTTCGCCCTGCCTTTAACGCTTTTTTAAGGCGAAACGGACAATGTGAAAACTCCACCCTTATTTTTCTCTAAAGTATTATACAAAATAATTATTAATAATGCAAGAATTTTTAAGCGATAAAATCAATTTTTAATTTTTTTCGCCATTTTTTTTGTAATTTTTAGCACATATCAAAAATTGAAGAGCAAGTTCAAGCCCTTTTTCGGCCGTTCGTTCCTCTTTTTCAAAGCAAACGTAAGGATTTTCGTCAAAGGCAAGCACTCCGTCATCTTTAAATTGGTTTAGTGCGTACATTAATCCTTCATCGTTTAAACTATCGATATTTTTGAAATATAACCGATTTTTATCCTTGGTTATTTGCGCTTTGATTATAAAAAAGTATGAACAGTATTCCTTGAGCCTTGCAATCTTTATAAGATTAAGAGCCTCTTGCGGTAAATCTCCGTAGTTTTCGCGCATACCGTTTACTATGCGATTTTCATCTTCATCACATTTTATTTCGGCTATTTGCTTATAGCAGTCCATTCTAACGGCAGAAGAACTTACGTAACTCTCGGGAATAAAGGCGCTTATTCCCACGTCTATTTCGGTTTGAACGTTTGCAGTTACCTCACCCAACTGTTGTTTTAACAGTTTTGAATACAGCTCGTAACCTATTTTCTCCATATGCCCGTGCTGTTCCTTGCCCAATACGTTGCCCGCTCCCCTTATTTCGAGATCGCGCATCGCAATTTTAAAACCACTGCCTAAATCTGAAAACTCTGTAAGAGCAGATAAGCGCTTGTATGCCGGCTCGGTAAGAACCTTATCTGACTTATAGGTAAAATACGCTCTTGCCATCTTATCACTTCTACCCACTCTGCCCTTAAGCTGATACAGGGTAGAAAGCCCCATCTTATCAGCGTCAATAATTATTATGGTATTGGCGGAAGGAATATCTACCCCGTTTTCGATTATGGTGGTAGAAACCAAAACGTCGTATTCTTTTTTGTAAAAGGCAAGAATGTTTTTTTCAAGCTGTTTTTCACTCATTTGCCCGTGCCCAACAACTACCCTCGCTTCAGGCAAAAGTGCCTCTATATGCGCGGCAAACGAGTTTATACTCTCAACTCGATTGTACAAAATAAAGGTTTGTCCCTCGCGCGAAAGCTCTTTTGAAACAGCGTCGGAAATGAGTGCGTCGCTCTCCTCAAGAACGAAAACCTGAACGGGTATTCGCGTGGTGGGCGGAGTGCTTATTATGCTTATATCCCTTATACCCGTAAGCGACATATGCAGCGTTCTAGGAATAGGTGTTGCCGAAAGAGTAAGCGTATCTACGTTTTGCTTTAACAGCTTAATTTTTTCTTTATGCTCAACGCCAAAGCGCTGTTCTTCATCGATAATAAGCAGCCCTAAATCAAAAAATTCTATATCCTTAGAAAATAGCCTATGCGTGCCTATTATTATATCGATTTCACCATTTTTTAGCGCGTATATCGTTTTTGCTTGATCTGACTGGCTTCTAAATCTGTTTAAAAGGCCTATTCTTATGCCAAAATTTTTAAAGCGCTCTACACAAGTCATGTAATGTTGCTCGGTTAAAATGGTAGTTGGCGCAATTAAAGCAACCTGTTTGCCATCCATCATAGCCTTAAATGCCGCACGGAGAGCAACCTCCGTTTTTCCGTAACCTACGTCGCCACATAAAAGCCTATCCATAACCTTAGAGCTTTCCATATCCTGCTTAATTTCACTTATCGACTGAAGTTGATCTTCTGTTTCATCAAATTCAAAGCTTTCTTCAAATTCACGGGTGAATTCATTATCTGGCGAAAAACAGTAGCCCTTTTGTTCAGCACGCTGTCTATAAAGTTGCTTTAAATTTATCGTAAGTCGCGCTATAGACGCTTTAACGCGCTCTTTTATCCTTTCAAACTCGCCGCCGCCTATCTTTGAAAGGGTTGGCTTTTCTTCGCCACCGAGATACTTGGTCAAGCTATCCATTCGGTCAACGCAAACGTATAGCATATCGCCACCTTTATACTCTAAAGCGACGTAATCTTTAGTACCATCGGTTGTGGTAATCTTTTGCATTCCGCGAACGATACCTATTCCGTGTACTTCGTGAACGCAAAAATCACCTATTTCGGGCGCACTATATATATCGTTGCGCTTGCGTTTAATCTTCTTTTCTCTATCTTTTTTTGCAAATAAATCGTTAGTTCCAATAAGAACGAACTTTGCATCGTGATAAATAAAACCGTTTGCCAGATAAAAAGAGGTTATCTTTATCCCCTCAAAATTTTGCGGAAAATTATCGCCTAGGTCAGAAAATATCTTTCTATCCTCGAGCATATTAAAAATTCTCTCCGCTCTTTCGCTATTACCGCAACAAACTAAAACTCGATAACCGAGCTTTTTCCAGTTTTTGAGGTCTTCGAAAAAATCTTCAGGCTTTAACGCATAACGGGCTATCGCCGTGCAATTTATGCGGTAAGTTTTTAGCGGATTAAAAAAGTTTACGCTAGCAGTTAGGCTTTGCAATGCCAACTTGCGAGAGAAATTTAATTCTTTTTGAAGCTGCTCTGGCTTTTTTATCTGGTTTACGGTAAACGAAAAGCATTCGCAGTTACGTTTTAGCGATAAGCATCTTTCGCTGTGCTCTTTTAAAACCCCGTTTAAACTATCGTTCAACGGCTTACATTCATCGTAAACCACAACGGCGTTTTCGCCTAAATAATCGCGCAAATTCCCCTTCATCGAATCGAGAAGCGGAAGTATAAAACTCAACGAAGGATGAGCCCTATCTGTATCTAATTTTTCGGTAAGCTCGCCTACTATCTCGCGCGCCTTATCTGCAAATATATTTACGCCAAAAAGGGATATTTCTTTTTTTAGCTGACTTTTAATTATAGCTACTTCGCAATCGTCTATGGTAAAATCAACGGTGGGTAAAACGATAAGCTGATTTAAACTACCCTCAAGCGTACCGCCAACCTGGTCAAAATAGCGAATACTTTCTACCTCATCGCCAAAAAAGTCTATTCTAACGGGGGCTTCACAGTTTATCGGAAAAAGATGGAATATATCTCCGCGAACGGTAAATTCCCCCCTCTTTTCTATCTCTTCAACTCGCTTATAGCCAAACTTAACGAGCTTTTGCGTAAGGCTTTCAAAGGGATATTCGTTATCCTTAGCAATTTTTATACAGTCGATGCGTTTTGGCATCAGATGAAGAAGGGATTCAAAGGTTGCGCAAACGAAATCTACTCCCCTTGAAATTTCAAAAAGTGCCCCTATACGTGCGTAAAGCGCATCTTTGTTGAATGCCTTATTATATAAAAGCACGTCGTTCTTAGCGGGTAGATATACCGATTTTTTACCGCTTAACGCGGCAAGCTCTTTAGCTGCAAGCCTTGCAGTGATTTCGTCACGAGTGATAAACACAACGGGCAAATTTAAAGTGGACGCTATGTGGCATTTTTCGGTAAACTGCACGCCAAAAACCGCAGTTGGTATAACACTGCGGACGTCGCAAACGAGTTCGTTTAAGTTCTCGCTTAAATTTTCAGGTTGTATATATTTGCTTAACATATTTCTTTTTGGCGCGCAAAGATGCCGTTAATTAACTTATAGGCACATTTTTGCTATTAATTGCGGTTAAAAACCTGCAT
>JAFTIY010000039.1 GCA_017456665.1 Clostridia bacterium
AGTGTTGCATCTCATCAAGTCGCAGAAAGATACACGCTGATGCGTGATGATATACAGCCCAAAGGGCTGATGATATCCACCACACTTCGTGCGGTGATGATATGCCAAGTCTGCGACTTGGATAAAAAAATACTGCAGAAAATGTATCCTTTTCTGCAGTATTTTTTGGCACTCCCACCGGGAATCGAACCCAGAACTAGCCCTTAGGAGGGGCTTGTTATATCCATTTAACTATGGAAGCGTATGAGATATTAAGTTTAATTGGCGTAATAGCGTTTACAAGTTAATATGCTGTAATGGATATAACTTGTTTAGCCGAGCAAACATAGTTTGCGAACGCCGTCGGCTATGCCGACTTATCCATTTAACTATGGAAGCGTATGAGATATTAAGTTTAATTGGCGTGATAGCGTTTACAAGTTAACTGCATGCAAGCCATATTATTTTACAATATTTATACGCCAAAGTCAAACTAAAGGCATTTATTTTTGCATTTTATAAAAACTTTTGTTAAAAAAATCAAATAATCGCTTTGCAAAACAAAAATTTTGTGTTACAATAGTTACGTAATAATATAATTGCAGCAGTATGCAATGTATTTTGGAGGAATTTATGAAGATCTATAAGGTTGTACCTTGTGCAGAATCATTAGTTGTTAAAAAGAACGAAGCCGCTCAAACCGCTATCGTTAAGTTTTTTGACGTTATCGGTCAAGAATGCGTTGACGGATGGGAATTCCATTCTATGGCACCCGTTAGCATTACCAGAAAGCTTGGCAAATTTAAAAAACGTGACGAACACTACAATGCTTTTATTTTCGTAAAAGAAGCAGAAGTAGCTAAAGAATAATTTTAGTATATATTAAAATTTAATAAATCAACATAATAAAATATCGCTGACAAAGTTCATGCGTTACTTTTATTATGTTTTTTTATTCTCTTTTTGCAAGGCTAAAAAGTTTTATCGGCTTGTTAGATAATAATTAAGATTGCAAAAATTGGCAATTTGGAGTTTTATATGAAAAAAAATGCTATAGTAATTTTTTTAATTGCACTTATAACGGCTACCTTTTCGCTTGCGGGGTGCGACTTTTTTGAGCAACCCGATCAAAAAGAGCCCGATACGTCTTCTACCGACGATTTTGTGCGTGATGAGGAGCAAACGTTTAGCACTGTTAATCTTACGGTAACAGATCCTGCGCTTTATCAACAATATACAGAGCAAAGTTTGGCTCAAGTTATAGAGCGCATACGCAATGGCGTGGTTGGCGTTAACGTGATTACAAACAATGCAACGGCGTTTGGTTCGGGTATAGTTATTGCCAATTCTGACGACGGAAAATATAGTTATATTGCTACGTCACACACCTTAATAGCTTCGGCTAGCAGCGTTTACGTTGACGTTTACGGCAAGGAAACGGTTAGGTGTAGCGCAACGCCGGTTGGAACAGATCCCATTACCGACGTTTGCGTTATTAAAGTAGAACAAAATTTAACGCCCGCCGTATTTTATACCCAAAGCAATAAGATGGTTGCAGGCGAATCAGTAGTTAGCGTTTGTAATTTATTCGGTTCGCAACAGGTGGTTTGCTCGCACGGAATAATAAGCGCGGCAGGCTTTTCGGTAGACGTTGGCGAGGGGAACAGCAATAGCCTTCTTATAGCTGACTTTCATCTACCTTCAAGCGGTTTAGGTGGCGGATTATTTACCGAAAAGGGCGGTTTTTTAGCGGGTATGTTTTGTAACACCGCAATAAAAACTACTGCAACGGCATTCGTATTACCTGCAGACGAGCTTCAAAGCGTTTGCAGTGAAATTATTCAAAAGGGATTTGTAGAAGGTAGATATAAGCTTGGTTTTACCGCCGTAGATAACAGAAGCGGCTGGGGAATTACCGAAAGCGTTTCGATTGCTGAGCTTGCTACCGACGGATGCCTATATGCAAGCGGTGCGGGGCTTAAAGTTGGAGATATTATAAATAGCTTTAGCTACGAAGGCACCGAATACGCTATAAGTTATAGCGAAGATTTGTATTTTTATCTTTATTCTTTTGAGTTTAAAATAGGCGATCAGCTTGAATTTTCAGTTGAAAGAAACGGAACTAATACCAAAATTAAAATTACTATACGCCAATACGATTATTTTGACCTATTGGTATAATTTAAACACTTAAACGGGCATATTTTTGCCCGTTTTTAATAGGGGTAAACCCTTTACACTATTTTTAGGAAAGTTTTTATTATGTATCAAGTGGTGCTAAAAAAAGGGGAAGAAAAGCGAATATTAAACGGCGAACCTTGGGTTTTTGCCAACGAAGTGCAAAAAATAGAGGGCAGCGGTAAGCAAGGAGAGGTGTGCCGCGTTGTAAATTGTGAGGGTAGATTTGTTGCCCTTGGCTATATAAACCACCTTTCTAAAATATTGGTGCGCGTTCTTTCTTATAACGACGAACCTATTGATTATGATTTTTTCTATCGCCGAATTAAAGAGGCTAACGACTATAGGCTTTCTCTCGGCTATAGTAACAATTATAGGGTGGTTTTCGGTGAGTCAGATCTTTTGCCTGCTCTTATTGTAGATAAATACGGCGATTATTTATCATGCCAATTTTTATCGCTCGGCATGGAAAAACGCAAGCAAATGATTTGCGATATTTTGGTTAGTATTTTTAATCCTGTGGGAATTTACGAGCGAAGTGACGTTTCGGTTCGTAAAAAAGAAGGACTTAACGAGGTTAAAGGCGTGCTTTACGGAAGCGTTCCCGAGCGAGTTAAAATAGTAGAAAACGAACTTGAAATGCTCGTTGATATTATCGAGGGGCAAAAAACGGGATATTTTCTCGATCAAAAAGAAAACCGCGATAACCTTAAGCACTACGTAAAGGGCAAAAGAGTGCTCGATTGTTTTTGTAACGTGGGTGGATTTTCTCTTTGTGCCGCAAAATACGGTGCAAAAGAGGTTATTTCGGCCGATATAAGTCAAAAGGCTCTCGATTTGGTAAATGAAAGCGCAAAGCTAAACGGGCTTTTAAACGTAATTAAAACCGTTCAGGGCGACGTGTTTGAACTTCTTCGCAAATATAGAAGAGAAGGGGAGAATTTTGACGTTATAGTGCTTGATCCGCCTGCCTTTACAAAAAGTAAGGATACCGTTAAAGAGGGGCTCAAGGGATATAAAGATATAAATATTCAAGCGCTTAAGCTTTTGAAAAAGGGCGGAATTTTAGTAACCTGCAGTTGCTCTCAACACGTTTCTATTAAGCAGTTTAACGAAATGCTAGCTACCGCCGCAAAAGAGTGCGGAAAGCAGGTAAAAATGGTAGAATTAAGAATGCAGGGCAAGGACCACGCCTCCCTTATAGGGTTTGAAGAGAGCATTTATTTAAAAGTGGTCGTTCTTTACGTTATGTAATTAGAGGTAACTATGGCAAAACGAAAAAACAATAAAAGGTTTAAAATAAAGCCAAGCGATTGGTTTACCTTTGCGGTTGCAATAGTGGTTTTAATTGTTGCACTGTTTATTTATTATTACAACGATAACGGCGGAATAAATAACGGGGATGGATCTAATTCAGATTACCAAACCTCGCAAACGCCTATTACGGTAAGCAACGATGTGATGCGTATTCACTTTATCGACGTAGGTCAAGGGGATTGCACGTTTATTCAATTTCCCGATGGGAAGAATATGTTAATCGATGGCGGAGAGGATAGATATGCTCAAACGGTTGCAAACTATTTGAGTAATCTCGGAGTGAATACTATAAATATTTTGCTCGCTACCCATCAAGACGCCGACCATATAGGCGGTATGGATAAAATCTTTGACAACTTTGAAGTTAAAAAGGTGTTTAGACCTTACGTTTATTATTCGGGCGAGTATAAAGATGAGTTTGATTCAGCGTTCAACGTTAAGGCAACGGCAGATAATTACAAAAACAGCACCACCAAAACCTATTACAACTTTTTAAAAAGCGTTTTAGACGAAGGGTGCAATTATAGCTATTTTAACCGCTCAAGCGATTTTAAGCAAGAAATACTTTTTAACGATCAAAGTTATTTTTACGAAGTGGACTTTTTAACTCCAACCGCCAAGGTTGAAAATATAGGTTATAGCGATGCAAACGACTATTCTCCAATATTAACGATAAGCTACGGTGGATTTACTGCTATGTTTACCGGTGATGCCGGTGAGGAAGTTGAAGAAGAACTTTTAAATTATTATTCTGAAGTTCCTAACGTCGATTTGCTTAAAGCCGGACATCATGGCAGCAGTACGTCATCTTCGGTTGACTTTTTGCAGGCGGTATCGCCCGAATACGTTTTGTTCTCTTGTGGGCTAAACAACGAATACGGGCATCCTACCAAGCAAACGGTAGATAGAGTAACCTCGGTTGCGGGTGCGCTCGTGTATCGTACCGATATGCAAGGAAATATAGTGTTTACCGTTAATTGCTCGGGCTTAAGCCTTCCTATTGCAACGCAAAAACAGGTTGAAAATTATTCACAGCTGTTAACACCCGGTAATTAATAATATAACCCGCTGCTTCTTGTATAGAAGTTTGCGGGTTTTTTAATTGTTTGCGCTTGCAGTTGTATCGTTTTAGGTTTTTAAACTTTAGTTAACTGTTTATAAAATAGTTTTTTATAGAATTTGCTTTATTAAGTTAAACGCAAAGTATTAGATAATCGACTTATAGCCTAGTTTTTTTTAAAAATTAGTATAGTACGCAAATAAAATATTACGAAAAATAAGAGTTTAAGCTTGAAAAAATTTCTTCGCAGGCAACTCCGTCAACGTCGTTTAAATTGCCTTTACTTTGAGGTGAAGCTTGCGCTTTATTTTTGCTCATAAATGCGGCTATAAGTGGCATAGCGTTAGTAATAACCGATCTTAAATCTATTTTTTCAGCTGTTAAAGCCGGAATTAACATTTGAATGCTTTCAACTGTTTTTTCATCCAATCCAAGCATTGGCAAAAGGCCGGTAAGCTCTTGTAGTGGAAGTGAAGAAAATAAGTTTTCTTGATTTTTGTTTTTTTGTAATACAAAAAATAAAACTAATAAAATAATAGGTAAATAATTCATAATAAATCCTTTTTAGAACTTTTTGGCAGTTTTTTGCATAGGTATAGTATTAACGGAGTGTAAACATGAAAAAATTTAGCGAATACAGCGCAAATGTAAAAAACGAAGAGGGTAAAGAGGAACGCATAGCCTCTAACGAAAGTGCATTTTCATTGCTTAAGCGGGTAGCTTCAAAATACGAAGGTGCTAGCGAAGACGAACTGATCGAAGCAATTATTTTAGAAGCACGTAAAGCAAAAAGTGAGGGCAGGCTTTCAGAACAAGAAATAACCAATTTCGTTAATATGATTTCGCCTATGCTAAACGATTTGCAACGCAGTAAATTAACAAGCGTAATCAAGCAGATAAAGAGCAGTTAATAAACGTATAGGGGCACTTTTAATAATTTTTCTATAAAATAATCTATCTCTTTTTTATCGTTAAACCAGCTAAAGCTTAAGCGTAAAAGTCCGTTTTGCTTGGTGTTTAAAAGCTCGTGACATAATGGCGCGCAATGAAATCCGCCTCGCGTTGCTATATCAAATTTATCTCCTAAAACGCCTGCGATTTCAGGCGTGTAATAATCGTTATACGAAAGGGCCACTATACCTATGGGGTTTTGCTTTGAATAAAGCTTAACCCCTTTTATTTTTTTTAGATTTTTTACGGCGTAATCGGTAAGCTCAAGCATTAGTTTTTGCTTTACGGTAAAATTTTTTTTAGTGTAAACAGTTGCGTGAAAAAGTGAAATTATAGAGGGGAGATTTAAAGTGCCGCTTTCTAAAAGTTCCGGGTAACCTGAAGGAGTTTTAGAAAATGTTTCGCTTCCACTGCCGCCAAACGTTAACGGCTTAATTTCTAATTCTTTGTTAAAAATTAGGCAACCCACTCCTTGCAAAGCATCCATTCCTTTGTGCCCTGAAAAGCAAAAGATATCTATATTTTGTTCTTTTAAATCTATAAAAGCATGGCCTGCAATTTGAGCGCCGTCTACTAAAAATAAAATACCTTTCTGCTTTAAAAGTGAGCCTATAGCTTCATAATCGTTAATTTCACCCGTTACGTTTGAAGCCCCAGTTAAGCAAACGAGGTAGGTTTTAGGCGTTATAGCGTTTAAAATATCTTCTTTTAAAACCGCGCCGTTTTGTGGCTTTACTATGGTTAGGGTGATTAGTCCTTTATCTTCCAGATTGTAAAGCGGGCGTAAAACGCTGTTATGTTCGTAGGCAGAAGCTATAACGTGGCCACCTTTTTTTAGTGTTCCAAAAATTGCAACGTTAAGTGCCTCGGTGCAGTTTTTTGTAAAGATAACGCGCTCGGGCGAATAGCCGTTAAAGAAGGAGCAAATTTCTTTGCGCGTTTTATAAATTAATTCGTCAGCGTAAAGGGCAAGTCGGTAGCTGCCTCTACCTGCGTTTATCGATAAATATTTCATTACGTTAATTGCCCCTTCATAAACGCAGTTTGGCTTAATTGCGCCCGTTGCAGCGTTGTCGAAAAATATCATATTTTCACATAAAATTCCATAATTAAATATATTATAACGTAACCAATTTTATGTATAACTACTTTGAGTGGTGGAAAAATATTATGATAATAGTCACTTTTACATCAAAAACCGAAATCTTTGCCTTTACCGATAGGCTTTTAGCAATTGGAATTGCTTCTAAAATAGTTTCTGTACCTAAAGAGGTTAAAATCGGATGCGGCTTAGCCGTTTCACTAAACGTAAATTATTTAAATACGGCAGTCTCGGTTATAAAACGGGGGGGATTTTCTACTTTTAAAGCAATCTATCGTGAAAGAATTTTTGGCGGTAGAAGAACGCTTTATAAAATTATGTAAAAAAACCACTTTTTGCAAAAAAGTGGGGGTATAAAAGGCGTATTGGGTGCAAAACGATTGTAAAAATTTGCATTTTGTGATAAAATTAACGCAGATTATGAAAAAACAAGCGGTAAACGAAATTTTAAGTTTTTTTAAAAGTAAATACTCCATCAACTGATTTAGCACCGCTGCTGATCTGGACACACTAGCGTACTGTTTCTTGCTAATAGGATGCTCTATAATTC
>JAFTIY010000040.1 GCA_017456665.1 Clostridia bacterium
AGGTTGCAGTACTTCTGCGAATAGAAAATTTTTTTTCTACGTCTCTTTGAAAAACGTCCTCCCCTTCGTGCTCTGAAAGATAACACATTACGTAGCCGTGCATACCCGTTGCACTATCAACCTGCTTTTTTGCGGGGGATTTTTCAGCTAAACGCCTCATCATTATATTTACGTTTCTAATCGAAAATGCAACCTTATTTTGCAACTCATCTCTCTTCTTGTTCATTGTTAGCCACCTAACATTTTTTATATTACGTATTATAGCATAAAGATTAGAAAACACAAAATAATATTATGCTACTTTTTAAAAAAGTTTTTACTTTTTTTGTAGTAAATTAAGGAAAAAATAAAGCGTTTTTAGTTACGCTTCATTTTAGTTAATTAATTTTAATCCCCATTTTAAGCTTATTAATTTAAAAACACAAAATAATAAAAAGCGAAAACCGTTAACATATAACCTTTTAATCTAACACACGTAAAAAAGATTAATTTTTACTTATAAAAAAACTAATTAGAGCTGTTTTTAAATAAAAATGTGGGGCTATAACGCGATTAACCGCACTTTACGCAAAAAAATGCACTTAAAAAACTTAAGTGCATTTTTATAAATCTATAAAAAATATTATTTGTTTTCTGTTAGCTTTTTAATTCTTGCAAGATCAAATTTAGGAGTTCTGTTTGCATAAAGCAATCCGTTAACCTCTTGCTGAACGTCACTTACCTGCGTATAGCAAAAACCTTGAAAATCTTCGGTTTCGTAAATGCCTTCCATAAGATTTGCATAACGGGTATAAAACTCTTCGTTATCCTGCGCGCCGGTATTATAACCCCAGTTACCGTTAGTGCTATCGCCCGCCATTGCTATTCCGCCAAACTCTGTAAAGAGCACGGGTTGGCCACAGTAACGGCATCCCTCACTCATGAGCTTGCGACCTTGAGGATATATATCGTCGTATTTATCTGCGCGATATTTTTCGGCAAATTGCGATTTATCGTAAGCGTAATCGTGAATAGATAAAATATCGGTTGCGTCGATATTTTCCCACCCGTCGTTAGTGCTTACTAGTCTCGTGGGATCTACGGCTTTAGTTAAATAATAAAGTGAACGGGCAAAATCTTGTTGCTGGTTATCTACCACGATTTTTCTTACACCCCAGCTTTCGTTTAGAGGAACGTAACAAATAACTGAAGTAAAGTTGCGCGCAACCGAGATTATTTCTTGCCACTCGTTAGATAAATATTTAACCTCGTCTGCATTGTAATTGTATGCAGAAGGCATTTCGCACCAAGTTAAATAACCCATTTCATCTGCTAAATAGTAAAAATAAGGATCTTCAAACTTTTGGTGCTTTCTTGCGCCGTTAAAGCCCATTGCCTTGCAAAGCTCGATATCCGTTTTTATTGCATCAACGGAAGGAGGAGTTAAACCACCCTCGAGCCAATAGCCTTGGTCTAAAATTAAGCGCTGATATAGCGGCCTGTTATTTAAACATATTTTACCGCCTTCGTCGATAGAAATTTTGCGCATACCAAAGCGGGTATGAGCTAAATCGACCTGTTTACCCTGCTTATATAAGGTAAAATCCACGTAAAAGAGATTGGGCTGGTGAGGCCACCAAAAACAAGTTTCATCTACGAAATCAAGTTCCATAAGGCTAACTGAATAGCGCGTATACTTACCGTCAAGCGAAAAACGAATTTTTTTAACTAGATTTCCTTTATAGGTTACGTTGAGCTCGCATTCATCAGCCAAGCCGTAAAGCGTTTTAATTTCGCCCGAAAAAGAAAGAGTATCTATATTTGGAATAATTGAATAATTACTTATGCAGTCGCATTCAAAAAGCTCAATCCAAACGCTTTGCCAAATGCCCGTATTGGGAATATA
Organism: Clostridia bacterium; assembly: GCA_017456665.1. Lineage (GTDB taxonomy): Bacteria > Bacillota > Clostridia > Christensenellales > Borkfalkiaceae > HGM11416. Next base: position 1,886 of record JAFTIY010000040.1, read on the forward strand.
CCAACAGCCGAAGCGTTTACCCGTCCAGCTCTGTTTACCGCGGGGAATGGTAGGATCTAAAGGATCGTAGCAACGAACCACTATTGCGTTTTGACCGTTTTTATATAAATAATCGGTAATATCTGCAGAAAAAGGAGCAAACGCGCCCGTGTGATTTACGGCGTGATGCCCGTTTACCCAAACGTCGGTAATAAAATCGCTACCGTTAAAGCAAAGAAGAGCACGTTTTGAGCCTATTTCTTTACTGCTAAAGGTACGCTTATACCAAACGGTAGGATGATAAGCGGTATCTTCTATTCCACTTGCGGGATATTGATAGGTAAAGGGTACGTTTATTTTTAAAGGCAACTCCTTTTTGCCCGTGGTATATCCCTGCTTTACGCCGTTATTTTGGTCATCGAAAGCAAACTCCCACTCGCCGTTTAGCGAAATCCAATTATCTCTTTTAAATTGAGGGCGAGGATATTCCTTTCTCATATAGCTATTCATAATGTCTCCTTAAACGAATATAAAGTACACCTATGCTTTATTATGCACGTGTTGCTTAGAATATAATATCATAACGGTAAAAAAAATGCAATTAAATTGCTTATTTTTACGTATTTTTTACGCATTTTTTAGCCTACTAAAGTAATAAAGGTATTAACGCTGTTTTTTACCAAACGGTGAACAACCGCTATTTGCCCTATTTACGAAAATTTAAAGGCGGAAAATAATTTTCCGCCTTTAACAGTTGTTTTTTATAATTGAACGCTACTGATATCTGTGGTTGCATAGTAATTTCTTACCGAAATACCTGTGGTAAACGAAAGGAAACCTACTACTGAAGCCTGTTCATCTGTAAAGCCTCTAAAGTTGTTAACCTCAAATACGCAAGTTCCGTTAACGTACATCTTAAATTCGCTACCGTTACGAAGCATACCGAGTTTAACGTATTCGCCACCTTTGTAAGCACCCATGCCGGGCACTTTAGTTTCTACACTTTCTGCCCATACCCAATCGGTATTAGCAGCGTTACGTTGAACGTAACCTACCTTGTCGGAAGTATAGTTAGAAGAACCGTCGATATAGAAGAACATAGTGTTGTTTCCTATTCTGGTGGTAATACCGAATTTGGGATATGGATCGTAAAGATCTTTAACTGCAGAAATTTCGGTTTCTACGTAGAAAGTGGTGCTGTTAACGTCTTTGAAGTAAACGTATTGGTCACCGCCTAACGTTTGAACTGCAGAGGGAGCGTCGCCCTTATCTTCGCTGAAATCCCAACCGCTAGTGGGGCTAAAGCCGCCTGCTCCGCCAAGATATTCGCCTGAAGTGCTGTTTTGATATTGAGCGAGCTTTTGATCGATAACCGTTTGATCAACCGTTGCAACGTAGTTTTGAATTCTCATAGAAGTGTTGAAGCACAAGAACCCTACTGCTGCCTCTTGATATTCGTTAAAGATGTTAAAGCTATCGTAATAAATAGCAACCTTATCGTTACAAATCATATAGAAAGCATCGCCAACTCTTAAAACTGCAAGTTTAACGTAATCGCCGTTTGCATAAGAAATGCCGGGTACGTCAACTAACTGCTCGGTTGCAGTCCAGTCCCAATCGCTGTTATCAAAGTTACGTTGAGCGCAGCCTACCCTTTGAGTAGTATAATTTACAGCATCTACATAGTAGAAAATAGTGTTTTTAACGTTGCCTTCATCGCATCCGATAGCAATACCAAATTTGGGGTAAGGATCGTTTGCAAATGGAACTTTATTTAAAACGCTGATTTCTGCTTCGATATAGAATGAAGTAGAGTAAACGTCTTTAAAGTAAGCGTATTGATCGTAAGAGCCTTCTTGAACAATATAAGCATCTTCTTTATCGCTATCGTTACTTAAATCGTATCCGTACC
>JAFTIY010000041.1 GCA_017456665.1 Clostridia bacterium
ACACTTGTGTCAACAGTGGTACTATATCACGCCTTTTATAAACCCTCAAACGAGGATATAGCCCGCAGGTTAGACTCACTTGGGTTAGAAGAGCGTATTATTACCATGAACCAATTTGCTAACGACGATTCGTTTATTGCCCGCAAACAAAGAGAAGACGCATTAAATGCAATAAAACAGGTTAAGGCAGAAAAAATAAAGGTTAAAGTACCCAAAAAGGTAGTGGTTGGCGTGCCCGTTTCGGGAACGGTTGCCGCAGCGTGCATAGTATTTTGTGCGTTGGTTATTTTAGGCAAAGCGCCCGCAGGTAGCGACATTATCGGTAACATCGTAAACGCGCAAACCCCCACTTACGAGGTTGTGTTTGAAGTATTCGGCGACGGATACATCGAGGGTGACATCGTTCAGTTCGTAAAAGAGGGCGAAGACGGAATGTTTGTTGAAGCAATTGCGATGGAAGGCTACGTTTTAGTAGACTGGGCTATTAGAGTAGGCGATGAGAGAAATATTCCCTTAAGAGGAGTTACCGCTCAACCCAACGATGATCCCAGCGTACATTATTACGACGCAGCAAACGCCGACGACAACGCGATGAAAAACGTATACGGGGTTTATGAAGATATGACCATCGTAGCAATCTTCCTTGAATATTCTTCCGGCGGAGAAGGTGATGGCGAAGGCGATGGTGCTCCAGACGGCCCACCTCAACCCGGCCAAAAGCCTTCAGACAGTAACGGCGAGGGCGCTGGCGGCGGAGCTGCTAACAACGACGCAAACAAGGTAATCGACGGCGATACCTTCTACGGCGATATTTACCAAGGTCAATACGACGGTAACATGGAAGAAGGTAATAGCAACGGCTCTATTCCAAAAAAAGGTAAAGACGTTATCGGTGACTATTGGGATACCATTAAAACCTAAAAAATTAAAATTTATCAAGTAAGGCAAACAAATCCAAGTCGATATAATGAGGCTGTTATATGAAAAAAACAATAAATAAAAACTTAATAGCGGCTATTATTATTGCACTTATAGCCTGTTTAACTACTCTTACCGGGGGGTGTAGAGAACAATCGGAGAGAGAGCAACTACCGGCGCCAAGCGAGTTGGTTATTACCGACGAGGTTCTTAGCTGGAAAGAGGTGGAAAACTGTCGCGGTTACTCTATAGAGGTTAACGGTGTAGAATACGAAACGCAAAACAACTGGTTCGATTTGTTTACCGTTACCGCTCGCCCTAACGATTACACTATAAGAGTACTCGCTTTTGGCGATTGGAAAAACTTCGAGGACTCAAAGTGGTCTAATTCCATAAGCGTTTGTGTACGCAGTACTTCCACGTCGCTTGAGGGCGTAGGATTAAAAAGTTTAAAAGGCGGTATGGAATACGGCGTTTATGCAAGCGATCCTGAGAAGGTTAGCGGAAAACTTATTATTCCCGCAACCTATAATAACCGCCCTATAACGCAAATAGTCGGCATGGGTTTTAGAAACTGTACTAATTTAACGGGAGTAATAATTCCCTCTACTATAGAAGAAATTAGTAGCGGAAGTTTTTATAACTGCAAAAGCCTAACAAGGGTATATATCGATGAAGGGATAGAAATTTTAGGGGACGTAGTGTTTAAAAACTGCACTTCTCTTGAAAGAGTTTCGTTACCTAACAGCGTGTACCGCATAGGAAAAGAGCTTTTTAGCGGATGCAGTTCGCTTAATAAGGTTGTTCTTTCTGAAAGTATTCAAACTATACAAGAGGGCACTTTTAAGGATTGCAAAAACCTAAAAGAGTTAGAAATTCCCATCGGCATAACTCAAATTGAAGAACAAGTTTTTGCCGGTTGCGATAACTTAACGTCGTTAACCGTACAACCATTAAACAGTCAATTTATAAGTGAAGGCAACTGCGTTATTCGCAGAGCAGATAATGCGGTAGTTCTTGGTTGTAAAGCAAGCATTATTCCCGAGGGGGTAGAAATTATTGAGCGTAACGCATTTTACGGCGTTCACGGGCTTATGCAAATTACCCTTCCTCAATCGGTTAAGTATATTAATAACGGCGCGTTTAACTACTGCTCCGACTTGCAAAACGTTACTTTAAACGAGGGATTGCTTTTTATAGGAGAGCAAAGCGAAACCGGAGCTTCTGCGGTATTTGAAAACTGCGCTCAACTAAAAAGTTTAACCATTCCCGCCTCGGTAGAATATATCTCGCCAGACGTTGCAAGCTCTTTAAAAAGCATAAAAAGTCTAACCGTTGCCGATGGCAACGCCGTTTATAAAAGTGAGGGCAACTGTATTATCGAAATAGCCGATAATCAACTTATAGCCGGATGTATTGCAAGTGAAATACCCAATTATATCAATAGTATTGGCCAAAACTCATTCTATAAATGCCCCGCGCAAGAGATAGTATTACCCGAGGGCTTATACGAGATAAAAAATCAGGCTTTTGCTCATAGCACAATAAGCGAATTAAACCTTCCTTCAACGGTAAACAGCATAGGAGAGGGCGCGTTTGAAAAATGTTTAAAATTAACCTCTCTAAATTTACCTTACGGGCTTGAGGTCGTAGGAAACGGAGCATTTGAAAATTGTAACGGTATAACCAATATCGTAATACCCGAAAGCGTTTTAGAAATTGGCGAAAGGGCGTTTAATAACTGTAATCGCGCAACCGTACTTTTGCCGGGCGCGGTGCAAAATATAGGCTCAACGGCGTTAGGGGTGCGAACGGTATATATTTCCGATCGTTCTAGCGCAAACGAAGGTTGGTACGAGGGGCAAAATAATGCAACCGATCCCGACTGGATAAGAGGTGGCACAAAAATTTGGTGCTGCTCGTTTGCAGGAGGAAGCCAAACCGAAGCTCCTTATTTATATTCCTTTACCGTTAAGCACTGGCAGCACGATCAAGCTAACAACAATATGTATGCGGGTTCTTATCCGCTTGGAAGTTCTGCAACCGTTCAAATAAGTTACCGCAGCGGTTATACTTTTGCAGGCTGGTCGCTTAATCCCAACAGTAACGAAATTGTAATTGGAACTCAAGCTGTTAACGAATTGTTTAGCCAAGAGGTATATTACAAAACGCTTTGTTCGTTACAACAAATAAAAACTCTTAAAGAGGGTAGTGAATTATACGCCGTATGGCAAAAAATATAATTTAGTTAACGCAAAAAAACAGCGGGGTGTACCGCTGTTTTTTTGTTGCCCAAAGTTCGGTTAATCGCGTTATACGGGCACTTTTTTAATAAAAAAGCACAATTTAACGGAGTAGTTAAAAAGTAAAGCTTAATAAAAAAACAAAAAACGGCAATTTAAATTTGCCGTTTTTTCGTTATTATCCTTTTTTTAAAAATCGCGTTATATATAATATATATTATTGACGCGCGCGTTATCTGTGGCTTGAAGATATTGCCTGCTTTATTGCTAACAGCTTTAGCGCATATGTTTCTATCTTTTCAACGGGGAATCTTAACGACGGCCCTGTTATAGAAAGGCCGTAAATTTGCCCCTCGGCTTTAACAGCCACTGCAACGCATTTAACGCCGTATTCGTGTTCCATATTATCTATGGCGTAGCCTCTGTGCATAGTGGTATTAATTTCGTTAATAAAATCGTTTCCGTCTAAAAGGGTATTCTCTGTAAAGGCGGTTTTTTCTTGCTGAACAACCTGTTGTATAACATTCTCGCCCGAAATTGATAAAATTGCTTTGCCGATTGCCGTGCAATACATCGGAGCGGTAACTCCGAACATTTTACTCGACGGGGTAAAGGAATTTTTAGGTGAAGCTGAATCTAAATACAAAACGTCTGTTCCGTAGGGTACGGCTAAAAGCACCGTTTCGCCCGATTCTTCGCATAAGTTGCGCATAATTCGCGAAAATTCTTTTTGAATAGGGTTTTGAGTAGTGTAAATATTAGAAAAATCCACAAACTTTTTACCGAGCGAGTATTTATGGTTAACGGGATTTTTTTGAATAAGCCCATACTCCATAAAGGTAGACATTATATTGTGAACTGAAGTAACCAGTAGCCCCGAAAGCTGTGCAAGTTCGGTTGCGCTCAATGCGGATTTGTTAGTTTCTTTAAAATAATCTAAAAGTAAAAGTGCCTTATAAAGCGACTTTACCTTAATATTTTTGTTCGATTCTAACTCTTTTTCGTTTATTATAGCCATATTTATTACCCATTTACCCCATAAATTTGTGGTTAGTTTAAAAAACTTTTTATTAACCCCTTTATTTAAAGGGTAAACTAAAAATGAATAATGTTATTTTAATACTTTTTTTATTATTAGTCAACCGTTTTTAATTATTGTTTAAAAAGAATTAAATAATTCAGTAATAATTAAACGCATAAAAAATTATTAAAAAATTTTTTAAAAATGTATTGACAATAGTGTAAATTCGTGCTAAAATACAATTAAATAAATTTTTAATGAATGCGTTTCATTAAAAATGAAAAACAGGAGGAAAATTTATGAAAAAATCCCTTTTTCACAACATCGCGGCAGTAGCTATTGCGGCTATGATGTTATTCGGCTACATTTCTATGCCACAATCGGCATTAGCAAGTGATGAACCGGTTGTTTACGCATACCAGCCCACCACCGGCGGAATAGCACCCAGCGCTAACTACGGCCTTAACTATTCAACCTTTGACTCTATTGCTATTGAAACGATTGCTACCGCAAACAGAGCGGAAGCTAACTACGGTTGGGGCACTTTTGCTGCTAATTCGTTCCAATATCCCCAAACTATTTCTGAAAACGTAAACGCATTAGTTATCGAAATGGCATTCCCTCAAGCTAACTTTGCATACGGTCTTCAAATGGTTGCTATCGACAACAACGGCAACAAGGTAAACATGCACGCAGGTTATTCTTGGAATAACACTATGGATGCAAACACCAAAAAGAGTTTCTTCCGTATGCACGACGTAACCAACGCTGCAGGCGAAGCAGGTAAGATTTACGAAATTCCCCGCAGGGCATGGATTTTTGCAGGCTTAACAGTTAAAGAAGATGCAAAGGTTGTTTCTGCTCAAAACGTTAAAGCTGCTTTCTACGGCAAATGGATATTCCCGTTAGAAAACTATGCCGACGTTGATTTTAAAAACCTTAAAGAATTAATCTTCATGTCTGCATTTGCAAACAACAAATACGGCCGTTTTAACGTTGGTAGCATTTATCTTGCAGATCTCGATTATACTACCGAGGTTACCGCTCGTCCCTACGTTATTGATAATACCGACGGTTCTAAACTTACCGAAATGACTAAGATTTGGGCGCCTAGCGAAGCTAATGCAGTTCCTTATCTTCCCGCTGCTTTAAACGGCGTTGACGACGGTGCCGTTCGCGTAAGCTATTGCCCCGCAGGCATGAATATCGAACGCGATAAAGATGCTCTTACCGGCAATTATACTCAAATTAATCTTCCCTTTGCAGCTGATTTAGGCACGAAGGTTCAAACTACAGACCTTGGTTTTTACTTTACCGTAGATAACACTAACGGTCCCGAACTTGAATACGCTCTTCAACTTACCGACAGTGAAGACACTACAAACGTTTGGAAAACCGCTACCGATGTTAATGCCGAGGCTTACAAGGGCGATGCTAAAGCAAGTATTGGATATATTGAAAATTCAGTTCAAAACCTCTACCCTGCAGAAGGCGCAGCATATACCAGCCAAGTAGGTAAGATTCCCGCAAACTTCAAGGGTAAAATTTTCGTTGCGTTTACCGAAAGCAATTTCGTTGCAACCAAAGAAGAGTCTACCTTCCCCGCAACCGTTGAAAGCACCATGAAGGTTCTTGTAAATATGTGCGCTCTCGAGGTTGGCCAAAAGGTTAATATTAAAGTTGATGCAGCTAATACCGGCTGGCAATCAGCAAGCGAAGTAACGCCTATCGAACCCGATAAGGATATTACCGATTACGACGTTAGTGCTTACTCACTCAACCAAACCAACGCTTTTGACGAGCAATCTTTATGGGTTCACTTCAGCGAAATAGCTAAAGGTGATAACTTCTGGGGATACGACTTTACCAAAGAGGGTAGAATAGGCGCAATCAGCACTGCCGAAACTTTAGGCCTTGCTGTTCAGGTTCAAAACCCCAAAACTGCAAACCGCCCCTTCAACCTTCAATTTATCGATGCCGACGGCGAAATTTTCGTTCCCAATAATAAGGGTGCAGGCGTTCAACTCGTTTACCCCGACGGAAGCGTAAAGGCAGCCGAAATTAGAAATACCGAGCAAATCAGAATTCCCGGCCTTACTACTTGTACCGCTGTTATTCCTTGGAGCAGCCTCGGCTTCTTACAAAACACCGACGGAAGCAAAACTCCCGTTAACGGCAAGCCTAACACCATCGTAAAAGTCACCATGGACGTTTATCCCGATCAACCCGCTCCTTCCGAGCTCGAATGGATCGTTGGCGACATGGCAACTATCAGTAAAGAAACCGGCGCTTTAAACACTCCTATCGAAGTTAAATACAGCGATTGGGAATTAATTTCTGAAGTTAAAGAGGGATTAACCCTTCTCGATCCTCTTCCTTCTCTTACCATCAGCTATGAAGTTAACATTCCCGAAGGTATGTTAGACATTTCTCTTTCTGCTGAAAAGGTTTACTATCCTTTCGGTGCAGCTTACCTTCTCGCTATAGCTGACGAGGGTTATGAAATCGTTTCGGTTACTTTAAACGGAAAAGAAGCTCAAAAATCAGGAGCTAATAAATACGACGTAACAGGCGTAGAGGGCGATACCGCTCACTTCGTAGTTACCCTTAAAGCTATCGAAGAAGAACCTATCAATCCCGGCACCAGCTCAAACGGCGGAGCAACTAGTAGTGAAACTGAAGGCTGCTTTGGCTCTATCGGTATCGGTGGCGGAATGATGTTCGCGTTAGCTGCAGCAGTTGCAGTTATTTTGAAAAAACGCAAATAAAAGCGCGGTCGTTAAGTAAGTTAAACGTTAACTTTTTACAAAACGACAAAATATTAAATTAACCTTGGTTTATCCCGATAAATGGCCCTATAAGTCGTTTATCGGGGTATTCCCATAAAACGATAGGAGTTTTATGCAAACTATTCTTTTACAAAAAAACCGTGAAGACGGTTATCATATTTATAATATTCCCGGCGTTGCCGTTACTAAAAAGGGTACGGTGCTTTGCTATTACGAATGCCGTCACGGTGGAGATTGGTCGGTTACCGATATTGCACTTTGTCGCAGCGAAAACGGAAGAGACTTTTCAAAAAGACAAATCATAGTGTCAGGAAAAAATCACAATACCGTACATTCGTTTATGGTATTTGTAAAGCAAGAGGAGCTTTACGCTCTTTGGTGCGAAAATTATCATCGCATTTATCTTATTAAAAGTACAAACGACGGCATTTCGTGGTCAGCCCCCACCGAAATAACCTACGTTTTTGAAAATTACCGAAAAAATTACAACTGGCAGGTTTTATGTATCGGACCGGGGCACGGATTGGTTACTAAAAGTGGCCGCTTAATGTGCGGCGTTTGGCTTGCCGGCAATAAAGCAGATAGAAATAAGCATTTTCCGTCGGTTATGACCACTCTTTATAGCGACGATGGCAAAAACTGGCATTTAGGCGAGGTTCTTCCCTCAACGGAGAGCTTTTTAAACCCCAGCGAAAACCTACTTGCTCAAATGGCAGACGGAAGTATATATATGAATTTTAGGCACGAAGGACCATCTCGTTTAAGGGGCACTACCGTAAGTTTAAATGGCTCTACTAAGTGGAGGGAATATGCGGTAGATGAAAGCTTGCCCGATCCGGTTTGCGCGGCTGGTTTAACTTCGGCAAAGGGAGAATATCTCTTTACCAACTGTGCCTATAACGGAACGGATAAGCGCGATGCGCGCATAAATTTAACCTTAAAAAGAAGTAACAATTTAAAAACCTGGAGTAAGGGCTTGCTTATCGACGAGCAGGGCGGATACAGCGACGTTGAATACAACCCGATAAACGACAAAATCTACGTTATATATAACGGCGGAAGACTACCCGAAGCAACCGATTGGTTTCATTACGAGGGTATAAAAATTACGATAATCGGATGGGAAGAGTTATGTTAAATTATAAAAATGAATTTAGCGGCATTTACGTAGCTTTAATAACCCCGTATAATAGTGACGGAAGTGTTAATTATGAAGCTATACAAGGACTTATTAACTATCAACTGCGTGGCGGAGTTAGCGGATTTTTTATTACGGGAACTTCTTCTGAAATGCTTCTTTTAAGCGATGAAGAAAGAAAAAAAATTATAGCCGAGGTTGTAAGGGCGGTTAACGGCAGGGCAAAAGTAATCGTTCAAATTGCAGGCGGAAGCACCCAAAACGCCATACAAATGGAAAAATATGTAAAATCTCTTAACGTAGATGGATTTAGCGCAATTCCCCCAATTTATTTCAGCTATAAAAGTGAGCAAATAATAGAATATTACCGCGAGATTGCAGGGTGTATAGATTTGCCCTTTTTTGTGTACGATTATCCGGCGTGCACCGGCACCAACTTACTCGATTTGCAATTCCGCGAGATATATAATATAGAAAATTGCTTAGGGCTTAAGGAATCATCAGATCATCACGACCAAATGAAGGATTTATTAAAAGATCACCCGCGCGCTATTATTTTTAATGGAGCAGACGAGCATCTTTTAACGGTAATGAAGTTTGGTGTTAACGCGGCTATTGGCAGCACGTATAACGTTATTCCCGCGCCTTTCGTTGAAATTATGCAAGAGTATAAGTTGGGCAACATAGAACGCGCCGAGCAGCTTCAAAAAGAGTGCAACGAGTTAATTAAAATCTTGTGCGACTTTGGTGGAATACCCGCAGTTAAGCACGCGCTAAAAATGCTCGGTCATAACGTTGGAAACTGCCGCAAGCCTTTTAGAATTTTAAAGGAAGAAGAGAAGGTTGAGCTTGAAAAGCTCATTAAGCCTTATCTGGAAAAATATGCAAAATGAAAAACTCGGTAAATAACAATTTAAATTTTCCAAAAAAGAAAAAGCCTTGGGACGTTTCCGACTACGAATTGGTGCTGATGGCATCTCTTTCGTTGCTGTTTTTATTCGTATTTGCCTATTTACCAATGTACGGCGTTACTCTTGCCTTTAAAGACGGCGACGGCGAAATTAACGTTTTAAGGTCACTATTTGCAGATAACTGGGTGGGCTTTTATAACTTTAAGCAATTTTTTGCAGACGATAAATTTTACACGGTTATTTCTAATACTTTAAGCATCAATTTACTGATGCTGTGTATAGAATTCCCTGCGCCAATTATTTTTGCGCTGTTTCTTAACGAAATACAGCATACCCGCTATAAAAAAACGGTACAAACTATTTCTACCTTTCCGCACTTTTTATCGTGGACTATTTTCGGTGGAATAATTTTAGCTTTAACCAACGTAAATACAGGTGTAACCACTCCTATTTTTGAGTTCTTAAAGCTTGCAGATCAAACGAACAAGATCAATCTGGTTACCTCTGATTATATTTGGGTATTGCTCATTATAAGCTCTCTTATTAAAAGCGTAGGGTGGGGCTCTATTATTTATCTTGCCGCTATTACCGGCATAAATCCCGAAATATACGAGGCGGCAACTCTCGACGGAGCGGGCAGGTTTCAGCGAATGCGATATATAACCTTGCCATCTATTTCGGCAACTATTACCGTGTTCTTTATTTTAAGAATAAGCAACATGCTCGATAACTCCTTCGAAATGTTCTATATTTTCCAAAACGGAGTTAATCTTTCAAAGAGCGAGGTATTAACGACCTATATCTGGAAGGTTTCTATCGGGTCACAGCAAATGAGGTATTCTTACGCATCTGCGCTCGGCCTATTTAACTCTATAATAGGACTTATCCTTTTACTTTTAGGCAACTTCGTTTCAAAGAAAATTACGGGAAAGGGGATTTACTGATATGAAAAGAGCTAACCATTTTAATCTGATAAAATATCGCCCTCCCAAAATCAGAATGAGCGCGTTCGACGTTTTTCTATATATTTTTATGGGCGCGTTTATCCTCATAACAATTTATCCCGTATGGTACGCAATAGTGGGCTCGTTTAACGAAGGGCAAGACTTTTTAAACGGCGGCGTTTGGCTTTGGCCAAGAAAATTTACCCTTACTAATTATATCGTAGTATTTAACGATAACAGATTATGGAAGGCTTTGCTTATAACCGTTCTCAAAACGGTTATCGGTACGGTAACGGGATTAACCTTTACGTCAATCGTCGCTTACGCAATGAGCAGAAAGGAATTAAAGGGGCGCAACTTTTTTTACAGCGCAAATTTATTCACTATGTTTTTCGGTGGCGGTTTAGTTCCTTACTTTTTAGTAATTTGCGCTGTGGGATTGTACGATACTTTTTTGGTATATATCATTCCCGCGCTGTATTCCGTTTATAACATGATAGTAATATCCTCTTTCTTTGCATCAGTTTCTAACGAGCTTCACGAGGCGGCAAAGATAGATGGAGCAAGTGAATTTAGAACTCTGTTTTCTATTTACATTCCCCTTTCTACCCCGGTGCTTGCAACCGTAGCCCTTTGGCTTGCGGTAGGGCATTGGAACGGATATTTCGGAACACTAGTTTATACCAGAGGCACCGATCTAATGACCTTGCAGTATTACTTGCTCAAGCTTATTAAAGAATCAAGCATGCCCGATCAAGGGGATTTACCCTCGTATATGTACGAGCAACTTTCCTCTCAAACGGTATCTTATTCGGCAATGGTAATCGCAACCCTTCCCGTTCTTTGCGTATATCCTTTTTTACAAAGATTTTTCACAAAAGGTATAGCTATAGGTTCGTTAAAGGGCTAAAACGAAATAAATGTATATAAGGAGAATAAAATGAAAAGCACTACTAAAATTAAAATTATTAGCATTGCAGTCGTAGCCGTAATAGTTATAGGCATCGTTCTTGCCATTACTCTATCGGTTAAAGATCTTGCAACGGTAGAAAACAATCTTCCCGATTTTCCTCAAACTCCCTCGGAAGGAAACAGCTGGGATTATTGGGAGGATGAAAAGTACGACAACGGCGAAATCGTTGAGCTCGATTGGTACGTAAACGCATCTACGTTTAGATGGTCGGGTAATGGCGGAACTGCCGTATCAGATAAAATTTTAGAAAAAACGGGTGTTAAAATAAACTTCGAAATTCCCGTTAAAGATGATGGCGACAAGCTTGCAACCATGATTGCAGGCAATAAGCTTCCCGATTTAGTTACCTTACAGGTTGGCGATCTTACCCGTATTAACCTCGCCGAAGACGGTTACGTTTATTCTATAACCGATATGGCAAAACTGTGGGCTCCCAACTTCCTTTCAAATTACGATAGCGAAATTCAAACCTATTTTGCCGCATCAGACGGCGATCTTTACGGCATGCCCCACCTTTATTATTCAAACGCAGATATGAAAGCGTATGAAGAACAGGACGGATATTTGTTACCCAACTCCGTTTTTCTTGCAAGAGAAGATCTTCTCGATTGGTATCAACAAAATTATCCAAATGCGCATCCCACCACTCCCGACGGCTTTTTACAAATGTGCTTAACTGTTAAAAACAGCTGTCCGCTATATCAATCAAACGGTTTTTCAACAGTTCAGCTCGCATCTTTTTCGGCAACTGAAGAGAACGAAGCGTTAAAAATCTTAACCCAATACTTCGGTTACGAAAAAGAAGATGAAAACGGCAATTTAAAATCTAAATACGAAGATGAAAGATATGAAGAAGCATTTATGTATCTTAACAGATTATATCGCGAAGGACTTATTGCAGATTCAGATTTTACCGACACAAAGGCGGCAGTAGGGCAAAACATCAGCAATGGCAGACCTTTTGTTACCTTCGTTACTCCTCAAAACTACCAATCTTATTTTTATAACTGGAATAGAAACAATAAAGATAAAGAATACGTTCCCATCGTATTTACAAATAAAGATGGCGACGCGCCCTTACTTACCAACCTTGCAGGAAGCGGTTACCTTTATACCATGGTAAGCACTAACTGCGACCGCCCCGACCGCGTTATGAAGCTTTTAGACTTCCTTTCAAGTTATGAAGGGCAAATGCTCATGCTTTACGGCATTGAGGGAGAGCACTACGAATACGTAATTGCCCCGGGCGAAACCGTTGACGGAAAAACTTATAAATACGGCAGAGTTAAATGGGCTAATGAAGACGTTGAAAAAATCGTATACCAAGGCAAGAGTGTAGTAACCTACGGCTTCGACTTTGAAATTTTAACAAACCGTATGTTAGATCACATGGTTAATCCTACCGGTATTTCGTTAAGAAACTTATGCTCGTTTATCTTATATAACCAAAAATCCCCCCTCGTTCCGTATACCTACAATCCAATGTTAAGCGCCTTCGTTCGCGATCCCAAGGCAGAAAACTATAGAGATATCGTAAATAAAGATATTGCTGTTAAAAATCTTTGGATTGAACGAGCTTCTACTATTATTTCGGCTTCAAGCGAAGAAAAATGCAAAGAGTTGTTTGAAAAAACTTTAAACTTATCGAGAACAAAAGGGCATAACGAGGTGCTCGCATTCGATAATATTTATTTTAAACAATTTAAGCAAAAGATGGGCTATAGCTACACTATCCCCACTTTAGCGCCCGATTACGTTGCCCCCGAAATTAAGTTTAGAGGGTATGATGAATATATTATTGAAATACCTCAAGCTGCTTGGGATGCAGTTGGTTAAGGAGAAGTTATGGCTTTTGAAAAGAGAAGAAAAATACTGTTTGATACCGATATCGGTGATGATATAGACGACGCTTTTGCGCTTGCTTTAATCGCATCTTCTCCAGAAATAGAGTGCGTAGCGGTAACCACCGTTTTTAGAAACGTAGTTCAAAGAGGTAAAATTGCGTTATCCGTTTTAGACGATTACGGTATAAAAGATATTCCCGTTTACCCCGGCTTAATCGGGCAATACGGCAAAGATAGAATATTTAAATATGAGCAGTTTGACGAGCAAGGTATGCCTATTGTCGCTCATTACGGCGAAGATATGGCACACTATAAATTGCAAGAGAAAAACGGTGTAGACGTAATATTAGAAAATATTGCAAAATACGGCAAAGAGCTCGAAATAGTTGCAGTAGGCCCTCTAACTAACGTTGCTGAGGCTATAAAAAAAGATCCCGCGCTGTTTGCGCAGGTAGGCGGTCTTGTAATTATGGGTGGTAACATTAACCCAGACGTTACCGAATGGAATATACGCTGGGATCCAGAGGCTGCAAGAACGGTGCTTTCTTTCCCCGGCGTGCCCAAAAAAATTATAGGCACAGATATTACCAAGCAAGTTACTTTTAACGATGAGGATTTGCAATTTTTCCGCTTGAATTTAGACGGAAGCCGCGCTCGCCTTCGCCGAATGATGGAAATTTGGATTAAAAACATCAATGTAAATCCCGTGATGCACGACCCCTTGGTTGTTGGCACTTTAGTTTGCGAATTTTGTAAATATCAAAAAAAATACGCGTATGTTTGTTTAGATCGCAATCAAAATGGAGCGGCCGGCGAAACTTGGTATTTCGACCGCAAGGTTGTGTGCTCTGAAGAGATAGAAGTGGCCGTAGAAGTTGATAATCGCGCATTTATGGAATTTTTAAAAGAGCGAATTTGTGCAAAATAGCACTTTTTTAAGAGGGAATAAAATGAAAAAATTAAGCATCAAAATTTTATGTGCTGCAGTTTGCGCTTTTACCCTTTTTTCAATTGTAGGAGCGCCCGCTTTTTCTACCAAAGCCTTGGCTGACAGTAATCCCATTTCGGTAATTAAGGTTATGGACTCTAATCGAGCAGAGGTTTTTGCAACTAAGCTTTCTCCCCAAACGGATGAAACCTATAACCCGCAGGATCGAAAGTGGAACGGTATTCCGCATATCGAAATTACAGAGGGTGGTCGCCTTTGGGCAACTTGGTATTCTGGCGGTGCTAACGAGCCCGACGTAGAAAACTATATCATAGTTGCTTATAGCGACGATAACGGCTTAAGTTGGGTAGATCCATTTATTTTAATCGATTCGGTAGATACGACCATAAGGGTTTTAGATCCTTTTATGTATACTCGCAAAACGGGCGAGCTAATCGTTTATTACCACTTCGGTGGAGCGCGTTGGGAGCTTACCATTAAAAATCCCGATGCTGCACCTATTGATATCGAGTGGGAACAGCCAAAAGTAACTAACGTCGATTTAGAAAGCTGTATTCAAGAGCCGGTAAGGCTTAAAAACGGCGATCTTTGTATTGTAAGTCAACCCGCATACCTTTCTAGAACTTTAGATTTTATGGTTTCTTTAGACGATGGATTAACTTGGTCGAAGCGCGCAACTGTGCAATCAACGGCAGAAATAAAAACCATAAGCGAAGCTAAAACCGTTCAGTTAAACGACGGAACGTTGTGGCTTTTAGCAAGAATAGATTGCGGACGAGGTGTAGAAAGGTTTGTTTCTACCGATAACGGTTATACCTGGTCGGCGCCCGAATACGATTTGCCTTATCCGCTAATCGGCCCGGGTTCGCGTTTTAACGTTACCAAGCTAAAATCTGGCAATTTGCTCTTTGTAACTAACGACAGCACCTCCGCAAGAACTTCACTCACCGCATTTTTATCTACAGACGACGGAAGAACCTGGCCATATTCTCTCCTTTTAGATGGAAGAGCTAACGTTACCTATCCCGAAATTTGCGAGAGTAACGACGGATATATCTATTGCGTTTGGGATAAGGGAAGAAACGTAGAAAAAGAGGTTAGACTTTCAGTGTTTAACGAGCAGGATATTAAAGACGGGGCTATTCACTCTGCAAAAGGGCAACATAAAACAGTTGTGGTTAAGGATAATAACTACGTAGAAATCGTTGCAACGAACACAACTTTAAAATCCTATCGCGAGGTTAATCTGGGAACAAGCAAGGCAGATATGCTTGCCGATCTTCCCACTACCTTAAGCGTAACTTTTGATAACGGCGATACTATGGAGCTTACGGGCGAATGGAAATGCATAGGCTATCAACCTAAAAAAGAGGGTACGTATACCGCAACTTTTGACTTTAACGAAAAACTTCCATCAAAAACCACCGATGCAAAAGATATTTTATCGGTAAAGGTTAGGGTAGTTAAACAGCAAGAGCAATCTTCAAGCCAAACACAACCTAGCGGCGGCTGTAACGGAGTTGTAATAGGCTCTATTATAGGCGGAGTTATTATTGTTTGTGCTGCGGCTGTGGTTATTTTAATACTAAACAAACGAAAAAACTCAAAGGTATAGTATGATTAAAAAATATATCGAAATCGAAAGAGATGCCCTTTCTGTTTTGGCTGAAAACGCGTCGGAATACGAAGGTATTATAAGCTTGTTTGAAGGGTGCAGGGGCAAAATAGTTTTTATGGGTGTTGGCAAAAGCGGCCATATAGGTAAAAAGCTTGCGGCTACTTTTGCATCTTTGGGTATTCCTTCTTTTTTCGTGCACTCAACCGAGGCAATGCACGGCGATTTGGGAATGATAGAGCCAAAAGATATTGCAGTTTTAATCTCAAACAGCGGAAACACTCAAGAGGTAGTTCAAAACGTTGCTCCGTTAAAGGGCAACGGCGTAACCACGGTTGCATTTACTTCGGGAAAAGAAAGTAAGCTTGCAAAAGAGTGCGATTATTTAATTTGCTATCCTAAACTGCCAGAAGCAGACGAGCTAAATCTTGCTCCAACCGTTTCAAGCACGGTTACTCTTTCACTCGGCGACGCTATAGCCTGCGAGCTTTCTTCACGAAAAAAATTTACGCGTAAAGATTTTTATAAGTTCCATCCAAACGGAGCTTTAGGCGAAAGCTTAAAAAACGAAAAATAAAACAAAAGTGCCCGTTAATCGCGTTATACGGGCACTTTTTTAATAAAAAAGGTAAAAAGTTTGCGCTGATTAGAGAGGTTAAAACAAATAGTTAATAAAATTTTGTGTTAGGCAAGCAAAGTTTTTTATTTGCGTAAAATAAATTGAATTGCATTTACTTTTATGATATAATAAATTTATAAATAATGATTTGAGAGGATGTTTTTTGAAACAAAAAATGATTTTTACAACGTGTGTATTGCTTGCAGTATTTGCAATATGCTTGCCCGTTTTTCTCATAACAAAAAATGATATCGCTTTAACTGTTACAATTACCGTTGGTGTTACGCTTTATCACTTTGCAATGAGGCTTGCGGTTGGTTATATCATAAACGCCATTATGAAAAATAAGGCCAATTATAAAAACGCGTGGTTTTGCGAAAAGAGGTTGGAAAGTAAGCTTTACAAGCTATTGGGTGTGCGCGAGTGGAAAAAATATCTTCCCACGTACAGTCCGGATACGTTTGAAGTAGGTCGAAATACGGTTAAGCAAATTATTGGCGCAACCTGTCAGGCAGAAATCGTTCACGAAATCATTATTGTGTTTAGTGCTTTGCCAATTATTTTAATCCCATTTTTGGGTGGAGCTGCCGCTCTAATAATAACCTCAGTTTTGGCAATGCTGTTTGATCTTTCGTTTGTAATACTTCAAAGGTATAATAGACCAAGATTGGTAAGAATAACGGAGCGTTTAAATAAAAGCAATTGAGCAAATAATGTAAACAAAGGTAATTTAAATTTATAAAGTTGCTGCATTTGTTTTAAACGACGAGAAAAGAAGAGCGCAAAAAAATTTGTAAGCAAGTAGCAAGGTTATACAAAGAAAAAAAGACTAACGATAAGCTTATCGTTAGTCTTTTATAACGTCTAAAAATTTCTTGTAAAATAGTTATAACGTAGTGTCGTTTTTAAGTATGCGAGTTTTTAAAAATAAGCGTTGGTCATTCTCTGTTTAAAATAACTTAACTTTTAGCGCTAATTTTATAGCTAAAAAACTGCGTTAAGCAAAAGAGTGCGGCGAGTAATGAAAAATAAATTCCAAAATTATTGCTTATAAACGGAGTGGCTACCATCATAGCTATAAAAATACAAAAACTTGCAAATACGAAGGTTTGCTTGTTTTTAATAACCGAAATTACGCTTAATAGTAGCGCTGCTGCAGCGATTAAAAATTTTAAAAATTGCTGAATAAAAGCAATCGTTTTTATTTGATACAGCATAAAATCTCCTCCAAACAAGAGGGTTGCTTCTAAAACGGTAAAAGCGAGTGAAACTATAACTACTAAAACGCTTACGGCTATGCGTAGAATAAAACTCAATTTTTTCATATAAAGTTCCTCTCAATAATTATTTTTGCAAGATCGTAGGTAATAAAATCGCAAACGATCGTGCCTAAAGGGCCGTTTGTTTTGGTAAGAGTATCCATTAGCCAACCGTTTATTTCGCGGGCGGGAATTCCCGCGTAAACGGGCGGAAAAGATGGGGAATTGTAACAGCTGGTGTAATTTAAAACGAGATCGTGCTCACGCGAATTTGCAACGGCAAAGGTATTAAAAATATCTTCTATTTTTTCAGCTGTGCCAGAAACGTTATAGTTATCTTGAACGTACATATTCGAAAGGGTAAAGCTGTCGTCATCAACCCAACCGCTCGAGCAAGGTAAGCCCAACGTTGCGTTTTTATATCTTGCAATAACGTGAATTTTGCCGCGCGCCTCGCCTACGGTTTCAGGTAAAGTTCTGCTACCACTTACAACGCTTTGGTTATTTAGCAGCATTTCTTCAAGCGTTTTGCAAAAATCAACTGTTGAACCTTGTGCGTCGGCATCCTCTTTAAACGAAACCAATAAAAATTCTTCGGGGTTGTTTTGTAAAAATTCAACCATTTCGTTAAGAATTTGTAAAAAGGTTGTTTTTTGATCAACGAATGCGTGCACTACGTTAAGCTCGTCGTTTACAAGTTGCAAGCGAATATCAAAAAATCGAACGCCTATTCTTAATTGCTCTCCAACGTTTAGGGTTTGGCACTTGCCGAACACGTCACCAAAAGAATATAGCGCGCCCGAATCGTGCGTTCCCGGAATAGTTAATTGATTTAATGGGGTAGCATCGTTTAAAGCCTTCATCCAATTTGTGTTTTTTTCTTGCGCTCTTTGAAGAGGTAAAAAGGCAATAAGCGCAATAATTGCAGCTAACACCGCCCCCAGCGAGCGAAAAATAATTTTTTTAAGTAGGTTTTTGTTCACGTTATAATTCCTTTTATTTATATTTTAATAAAGCAGTTAAGGCGTTTGTTTATTATTTAAACAAATATCCGTGTAATTTATAAAAAGCGGGTTTAATCGCGTTATAGCCTCACTTTTTATTTAAATAACGGTAAAACGTTAAAAAAAGTAAAAAGGGGCAAACGTAAGAATAAAATAAGTATTAATTTAGCCCGTTGTATAAAAAAACGTACAACGGGCCTCAAAATTTTTGTCAATCTACGTTACGAGTGGTGTCGATAATGTAATCGGGTCTATTTTTAACTTCGTCGTAAACGCGTGCTAAATAAACGTTAGAAATTCCGTTAAATAAATAATTAATCGAAAACATAATTGCAACCGATGGAAAAAGCCATGCCGTAAGGGGAAGCTTAACGTCGCAACAAGTGAGTACGATAAAGGTTATAAAGCAAGCGAGGCATAAAATGGTGCAAACAACGCCTAAAATTACAGAGAGATATAAAGGCGCGTCGCTATTAGAAATAATGCCACTTTTTGCCAAATTTATCATTTTTTTAAGGGTGTATTTTGTTTCGCCCGCAATTCTTTCTTTGCGTTCAAAATCAACGAAGGTTTGCTTAAAGCCAACCCACGAGGCAAGTCCGCGTAAATATTTATCGCGCTCGGGCATACTAATAACGGCGTTTATCGCCTTGCGGTCGTAAAGCTTAAAATCGCCGGTGTTGCGCGGAACGGGTACTTTTGTTATTTTATTTAACAGTTTATAATAAATAGCTGCCGTTGCTTTTTTAAATAGGCTTTCGCCTTGGCGTTTAATTCGCCTTCCGTGAACAACCTCGTACCCTTGCTCCCATTTTTCAAGCATTTGTAAAACTACGTCAATAGGATCTTGAAGGTCGCAGTCTGCCTCAATAACGGCATCGCCTTTTGCGTGTTCAAAACCGCATAAAATTGCTGCCTGCTGGCCAAAATTACGGCTAAAATTAATAACTTTAACGCGTTTGTCTGAATCGGCAAGCTTGTTTAAAATATCTTGAGTTTTATCAGCGCTTCCGTCGTTAACAAAAATAATTTCTATTCCGTAGCCCGTTTTTTCAAGCACCGAGCAAGCAGTTTTATAAAAATTTTCTACCGTTTGTTCCTCGTTATAGCAAGGAACTATTATGCTTAATAATTTATCTTTGTTTTCCATATTTAAAATGTTAACATAAAATATTGCTTTTGTCAAGAGTAATCTATAAAAATATATTTAAACGAATAAGTTAACGTTCGCAAACTGATGAATTATGGCGAAAAACAATAGGGAATTATTCTAGATAATATAACAAAAATGCCCCTATAGCGCGATTAACTGGGTATTTGAGCTGTTTTTTGCATTGCTTTGTGCTTTGCGCAGTAACGGAGTGATAAGTTTTTAAGTTAGATAAACGGGTAATATTTTGGCTTTAACCAAAACTTACTAAATATAAAACGTATAGTAAAAAACGCGTTTACAATCGTTGCTTATATACGTAAGTTTTACACTGCGCGCATACAAGCTGTTTTACTAACAATACTGTCGTGCAACAAAACTTGCATAATAAGACAATAAATTTATTAAATCAACGGATGTTTATTAAAATGATATTGACATTATTTTTATATTTTGGTATAATAGATATAATCGTTAATCAAAATGGGGGAGTGTAGTGCTTTAGAGGCTCAAAGCTTCCGGATTTAAGGTGATTTTATGATAGAAGAAGTTTTAAGCGAAATCGTTTATGCCGAGCAAAAGGCAGAAGAAATAATTACTTCCTCTCGCGAAAGAGCAGGCGAAATGACCGCAGCGGCAGGAGTAGAATGCGCGCGCATAAGCGAAGAGGCGCTTTTAACCGCAAAAGAGCAGCGCGAAAGAGTTGCTAAACAAAGCAATCAAAAAGCGCAAGCCGAATACGACCGCATTTTAAACGAAAGCGAAGTTAAGGCAAGCGCTTTAATAGAGCAAAAAAAGGGGCAAGCCGTAGAGCTTGGCAAACAAATTTTTGGGAGAATTATAAATGGCAATTGCTAAAATGCTCCGATTAAAGCTCGTTGGCATAAATTCCGAGCAAGATGCGCTTTTAAACGCGCTTCACGCAACGGGGGCCGTTGAGCTTAAAGATACCTGCGTTTTTGCCGAGGGCGAAAAGAAGATATCCGACAAGAGCGAGATTATAAGCAAACAGGAAGAGCTTGAATATGCTCTTAACCTCATAAATAACGCCGTTAAGCAGGTTAGCAAAACTCCCGTAGAGCCTGATGGGTTTGCCGTTTCATACAGTGAATTTATGGCAATCGCCGCTAAAGAACAGGAGATTTTGCTAGCGGCAAAAAACGCGCGCTCAATTAACGAAGAAATTTTAAAGCTAAAGGCAGATATTCTTGCTTTAAAAAGCGAAATTGCCGGGTATAAGCCCTATTTGCCCGTTAAAGATAAGTTCAGTTCGTTTAAAAACACTCAAAAAACGGTGGTAAGGCTAGGCACTATCGACGAACGAGGGGTAGAAAAGGTTAAGTTTGAAGTAGGCGAAATGCCGCTTGCAACTATAGCACTGCTTGAAAAGAGCGAAAGGGTTGCAGTAATCGCGGTTGTCTGCCACGTTCAAGAAACCGAAAGGGTGGATAAACTGCTTGGCGAAAACGGATTTGCTCGGTGTATATATCAGGGCGATTTTACCGCTTTAGAAAAAATAGAGCATCTTAACCGATGCATTTTAGAAAAGCGAGAAAAAATTGAGCTATTAAACAAAGATCTGTTAATTTTAAGCGTAAACGTTAAAGATATGAAGATTTTATCAGATTATCTTGCCTACCTTAAAGAAAAGGCAACTAGCGGCGATAACTTTGCAAGAACGGCGCACGCATTTGTTCTTGAGGGGTACGTTCCAGAAGAAAGAAAGGAACAGGTTCAAAACGCAATTTTGCAAGTTAGCGGCAACGTTTATATGGAATTTGACGAGCTCGGCGAGAATGATTTTGCTCCCACGCTTATGCGAAATAAAAAGGTTGCAAGTCAGTTTGAGTTTGTAACTAACCTGTATTCCACACCAAAGTATTTATCCTTTGATCCAAACTCCGTTTTGGCGGTTTTCTTCAGTATATTCTTGGGATTTATAACTGCCGATACAGGCTACGGCATTCTTATGGCGATTGGCGGATTTATTTACGCTAAAGTGCTTGCAAAAAAGCACAAAACGGGCACGGCAAAGCTTTCTAACGTAGTTGCATGGGGCGGCCTTGCAACTATAGTGTTCGGAGTGCTGTTCGATAGCTGGTTTGGTATGCCGCTTCTTCAAAGGCTCAATTTAATACAAAAGCCATTCTTGCCCGATCCCATTGTCGATACGGTGGTTTTGGCGGGGATAAGCATTCCCTCGCTTTTAATGATTTGTTTGGGAATGGGTGTTATTCATATAATGGCAGGTTTGTTTATAACCGCACTTATTCATTTTAAGCACAAACGCATTTTAGACGGCATTTGCGACGGTTTTATTTGGATTGCCTTTTTGGCAGGGCTTATGCTCTTAGTGTTAAGCGAAACGGCAATACTTCCCAATAACAGCAAAACGGCGGCAATAATTATGCTAGTGGCGGTTGTCTTAGGCGCGCTTACCGCAGGGCGCAACGTTAAAGGGCTTGGTAAATTTACTAAGGGCTTTGGCGCTGTGTACGGGCTTATCAACTATATGTCGGATATTTTAAGCTACGCCCGCTTATACGGCCTAATGCTTTCGGGTGCACAAATTGCTTCAATTATTTCAAATCAATTGGCTCTCCCCATGCTTCAAAGTCCGGGCGGTGTTGGCGGAATTATCGCTTGCATGGCAATTATGCTTGTTGGTCATATATTCAATATAGCGATGGGCGTGCTAGGCGCGTTTATTCACGATGCTCGCTTGCAGTACGTTGAATTTTTCTCTCGCTTTTACGAGGGAGAGGGCGAATTGTTCGTGCCGATGGGATCTAGATTTAACCACATATATCTCGATTAAACTTTTGCAAAAAGCAAGTTAATCGACCTATAGCCCCTCTTTTAAAAAGAGAAAAGGCAAAAAACGTTAACTATAACAAAAAAGAAAAAACT
This sequence comes from Clostridia bacterium, assembly GCA_017456665.1. Lineage (GTDB taxonomy): Bacteria > Bacillota > Clostridia > Christensenellales > Borkfalkiaceae > HGM11416. Next base: position 22,288 of record JAFTIY010000041.1, read on the forward strand.
GCGCGGTAAGCGCAGAAAAAACAATAAAATAATATTATTAACATATTTTTGGAGGAAACAAAAATGAGTGGACAGGTAATCGCAATTTTAGGTTTAGCAGCATGCATGATTTTATGCGGAACAGGCAGTGCGTTAGCTTTATTTAAAACGGGCAGTGCTTCAGCCGGCGTTATAGGCGAAAACAGCAAATTATACTCAAAGGTATTCGTTTTGGCAGTTTTACCCGCAACGCAAGGTATTTACGGATTCGTATGTGCACTTATCGGCATCAGCAAGGTTGCGACAATTACTTCGGTAGACGGCGGTTTGGCAGTATTAATGGCTATTCTTCCCATAACGTTAGTTGGCTTAATTTCTGCATATTTTCAAGGTAAAACTTCCGTTTCAGCAATTCACGCAGTAGCTAAAGACGAAACCGTTTCGGGTAAAATGATCTTATTCCCCGCAATGGTAGAAACCTATGCAATTTTAGCTTTAGTTATTACCATTATGTTATTCGGAGCTATTTAACAAACTCGCTAAAAATTAACAAAAACCCGCCTATAAGGCGTTTAACGAGGCTAAACAATGAACGATAAAACTGTTATCGCACAAAAAATCATAAACGACGCAACCGAGCAGGCTAATTTATATATTGAGCAAACTCAAAGCGAAATAGAGCAGCAAATAGCGTTAGAAAAGGCAAATGCTGAAGCGCTCGTTCAAAAGGCAGAGCAAGAAGCCGCTATAGCGGGCGAGCTGTTAGTAGAGCGCACCGCAACTATTGCTAGGCTCGATGGAAAAAAGGTTATGCTCAATGCAAAGCAAAAGCTTGTTCAAACGGTATTTTCAACCACTTTAGAATGCTTTAAACGGCTTGATGAAAAACAATATTTTACGTTTGTTTTAGGCTTGATTGAAAAGTAAGCAGAAAAGGGTGATAGGGTAATTTTAGATAAAAACGCACCTTTTACCCCCAATCAGCTTGAAAATACCGAAGTTTTTGCAAATAAGCAGCTTACCTGCTCGTTGGGCGATGATTTTGGCGGCGGAATTTTATTACAAGGAAGCAAGAGGGATGCAGACCTATCTTTTGTCGCAATAGTAAAGCAGAAGCAGTCGGCTTTGAGCGGAGAGGTGGCAAAGCAGCTATTTGATTAATATGGTTAAAAACGAAAAAGACCTAACTTATATTAACGCCGTTTGCGTGTCTTTAAGCCAAAAGCTAGTGGGAAGCGAACGTATTCGCCGAATGGCAGAGGCTAAAGATTTAAACGAAGCGTTTGATATTTTGCGTGAAAGCTCTTTTGGCGGACAAGAGGGTAGTTTTACCGCGAATCAATTTGGCAAAATTATCAGAGCAGAAGAAGACCTTTTTTACTCCTTTGTAAAAGAGTACGCTCCCAACGAAGTGGTCGCCTCCTTTTGCCTTTTACCCAACGATTTTTACAACGCACAAGCACTGGTAAAAAGCTTTTTTATGGGATTAGAATCTCAAAAGTATTTGAGCTGTTGCGGTATATATACTATTGAAGAACTTACCCGTGCGGTTAAAGAAAACGCTTATTCAAAAGCCTTTTGCCCATATTTAAAAGAGGCTATAGAGCAAAGCCAATGGGCGCTCAAGCAGGGCAAAGGTGGGATGGAGGTAGGCAATATTTTTGCCATTCAAAAGTACAAGGCACTTAAAAAATATGCGCCGCAATACCTCAAGCAATCTATAATAATGCAAATTGATCTTATCAATACTTCGGTTTGTTTAAGGGCTCAAGAGGATGTTAAAGGTATGCTTTTAGAGGGCGGAAGCCTAACCGAGTTGCAGTTAAATGCGCTTATCGAGCGCGACCAAAAAAAGCTCGATACACTTTTTACTTCTCATCAACTCAAAGAAGTTATTTTAAACGCGGTAAAACAGGCACTTAACGAAAAGCCGCTCGTTGAGCTCGAAAATACCCTTTATTCACTTCAAACGGCAAAACTGCTTGAAGAAAGGTTCGTTCAAACAGACGGTACTTTTCCGTTTATGCTCTATTATTACCGCCGCAAAAACCAAATCAGTTGCGTTCAAACGGTGCTAACCGGCAAAGCCAACGGGCACGACGTAGAGCAAATTAAGCGCAGAATATTGGTAAACTAGAACTGTAAAACGTATTATATTTGTTTATTTTTTTGCGCGATAATCGCGTTATAGAAGCACTTTTTTAAAAATAATTGTAACGTTACAAATGGTAATTGCTTATTTATTAGAGTAAAAGCTCTGCAAACACAAGGTTATTTATCAATTTTATTAAGTAACGAAGTAAAAATAATAAATCATCCATTTTAAAGGAAAAAATATGAACAATAAAATGGCAATATTAGGCGAGGGTGACAGCGTTCTTGCTTTTAAAGCGGGAGGGGTAGACGCCTATTACGCAACCGACCGCGAGCAAGCAAAAAGTTTGCTTCGCAAGCTCGCAAAAGAATACGGTATAATTTTTATTACCGAGGCGTTGGCAACAGAGGTAGACGATTTACTTAAAAAGTTTAATCAAACACCTTATCCCATAATACTTCCCATCCCTTCGGGCAGCGGGGAAGACGGATACGCCGCTTCAAAACTCAAAGAGCGCATGGAAAAGGCGCTTGGCGTTGATATTTTGTTTAACAGAGAGGACAAGTAGATGCAAGGCAGAATTATAAAGGTAGCAGGTCCGCTTATCGTAGCGGAAAATATGAGCGAATGTCAGATGTACGACGTTGCGCTGGTTGGCGAAAAGCACCTTATTGGCGAAATAATCGAATTACGTGGCGATAAAGCTTCTATTCAGGTTTATGAAGAAACCGCCGGGCTTTGCGTTGGCGACGCCGTTTATACTACGGGCGAGCCCCTTTCGGTTGAGCTTGCTCCCGGTCTTATAGAGGGTATTTTTGACGGAATACAGCGCCCGCTTGCTAAAATAGTTGAAAATTACGGCGATAGAATAACTCGCGGTATTAAAATAAACAATCTCGACCACGAAAAGCTTTGGGAATTCGTTCCTACTGCAAAGGTGGGAGAAATTTTAGGCGAGGGCGATGAGCTTGGCTACGTTCAAGAAACCTCTATCGTTCGCCACAAAATAACAGTTCCCAACGGAATGGGCGGAGAGCTTATTGATATAAAAAGCGGTAAATTTAACATCACTCAAACGGTAGCGGTGTTAAAAAAAGACGGTAAAAATGAGCAAGTTGCAATGCTACGCAAATGGCCTGTTCGCCGTGCCCGCCCGTATAAAGAAAAAATGCCCCCTTCAATGCCTATGATAACCGGCCAGCGCGTTATAGACACACTTTTCCCAATTGCACGCGGTGGTTGCGCAGCCGTTCCGGGCCCTTTCGGAAGCGGAAAAACGGTAGTTCAGCACCAGCTGGCAAAGTGGGCTGAAGCAAAAATTATAGTATACGTTGGATGCGGTGAGCGCGGCAACGAAATGACTGACGTTTTAAACGAATTCCCCGAGCTTAAAGACCCCACTACGGGCGAACCCTTAATGAAGAGAACGGTGCTTATCGCAAACACTTCAGATATGCCCGTTGCAGCTCGTGAGGCTTCTATATATACCGGTATAACCATTGCTGAGTATTATAGAGATATGGGCTACGACGTAGCAATAATGGCAGATTCAACGTCGCGTTGGGCAGAGGCTCTTCGCGAAATGAGCGGCCGTTTGGAAGAAATGCCCGGAGACGAGGGATATCCCGCTTACCTTTCTTCTCGCCTTGCGGAGTTTTACGAGCGCGCAGGTATCGTTAAGGTACTGGGCAAGCAAAACGTAGTAGGCTCGATTACCGCAATCGGGGCGGTTTCTCCTCCGGGCGGCGACCTTTCAGAACCGGTAGCACAAGCGACCTTGCGTATAGTAAAGGTATTCTGGGGCTTATCTGCATCACTTGCGTATAAGCGTCATTTCCCGGCAATTGATTGGTTGGTTAGCTACTCACTTTATTCCGACCGTTTGGGCCTTTGGTTTAAAGAGAACGTAGGGGCTGATTACAACGAGCTTCGCGCTTTCGTAATGCGCGTTCTTCAAGAGGAAGCAGAGCTTGACGAAATAGTGCGCTTAGTAGGTATAGATTCCCTTTCTTATAAAGACAGAATGACTCTTGAAACGGCAAAGATTATTCGTGAAGACTATTTGCACCAAAACGCATTCCACGAAGTAGATACCTACACTTCGCTAAGCAAACAGTATAAAATGCTCAAGCTTATTTATGAATTTTATCGCTTGGGTAATATAGCAATAGATAATTACGCCGAGCTCGACGATATTTTAAGTAGTACGGGTAAAGAAAAAATCGGCAGAGCAAAGTACGTTCCCGAAGATGAGCTTGCTTCGCTCGACAACGTTCTGCGCGAAATGACCGCAGAACTTAAAAAGATTGCAGCAACCGGAGAAAACGATGTATAAAGAGTATAAAACCATAAAAGAAGTCGTAGGCCCGCTTATGCTCGTAGAGGGCGTAGAGGGCGTTGGATATAACGAGCTGGTAGAAATTACTCAAAAGAACGGAAACGTGCGTTTGGGTAAGGTACTTGAAGTTAAAGACGATAAGGCCGTAGTTCAGCTTTTCGAAAGCTCGCAAGGCTTAAAAATTAGCGATAGTAAGGCTCGCTTTTTAGGGCACGGCATCGAACTTGCCGTTTCTGAAGATATGTTAGGTAGAGTATTCGACGGTATGGGTCGCCCGCGTGATGGAGGCGCTCCAGTTCTTGCCGAAAAAACCTTAGATATTAACGGCGAACCTATAAATCCCGCCGCTCGCGATTATCCCAACGAGTTTATTCAAACGGGCGTTTCTGCTATCGACGGGCTTAACACCCTCGTAAGAGGTCAAAAGCTTCCCGTGTTTAGTATGAGCGGCTTACCCCACGCCGAGCTTGCGGCGCAAATTGCCCGTCAAGCAAAGGTTAGAAGCGGAGATAGCAAATTTGCCGTAGTATTTGCCGCGATAGGTATAACCTATGAAGAGGCTGAATACTTTATCGATGATTTTAGAAAAACGGGTGCAATAGAAAGAACTGTTCTTTTTACCAACCTCGCTAACGATCCTGCGGTAGAGCGTATTTCTACGCCTAGAATGGCTTTAACCTGTGCAGAATATCTTGCTTTTGATCTCGGTATGCACGTTTTGGTTATTATGACAGATATTACCAACTATGCAGAGGCTCTTCGTGAGGTTTCGGCTGCGCGTAAAGAAGTTCCCGGCCGTCGCGGTTATCCCGGTTATTTATATACCGACCTCGCTTCATTGTACGAAAGGGCGGGTAGAATTAAGGGCAAACAGGGCTCTATAACTCAAATTCCCATTCTTACCATGCCTGAAGACGATAAAACACACCCCATTCCCGACCTTACTGGGTATATAACCGAGGGTCAAATAATTTTATCACGCGAGTTGCATAAAAAAGGCATAGTTCCTCCGATAGACGTTTTACCCTCTCTTTCACGCTTAAAAGATAAGGGTATTGGCGACGGAAAAACCAGGGAAGACCATGCCGACACGATGAATCAACTTTTCTCAGCCTATGCGCACGGTAAAGAGAGTAAGGAGCTTGCCGCAATTTTAGGCGATTCTGCGCTTACTCCCACTGATAAGTTATATGCGGCTTTTGCCGAAAAGTTTGAAAAAGCCTACGTTTCGCAAGGGTTTGACTGTAACCGCACCATCGAGCAAACGCTCGATTTGGGTTGGGAGCTTTTGTCGATGCTTCCACGCACAGAACTTAAACGTATTAAAGAAAAGCATTTAGATAAATATTATAAAAATAACGATAATTAATAGGTTTTTATGGCAAGATTAAACGTAAATCCCACCCGAATGGAGCTTAAAAAGCTTAAAGCTCGCTTAAAAACGGCTACCCGCGGGCATAAGCTTTTAAAGGATAAGTCAGACGAAATGATCCGCCGCTTTTCGGTGCTAATAAAACTTAATAAAAAGCTGCGCGACGAGGTAGATAGCGAGTTAGCTTCCGTGTTAAAGGAGTTTGCGTTTGCAAAGGGGCATATGAGCGAAAGCGCCATAGAAAACGCATTTATGATGCCCACTGCTCAACTCGATATTTCATGTCAAACAAAAAGCATTATGAACGTTATCGTTCCGTCAATTACCGTAAGCCAAAGCTTAAGTGGCGGAATATATCCGTATGCTTTTAGTGAGGTTACGAGCGAGGCCGATTACTCTGTTAAAAAAATATCGCAGGTTATCGAAAAGTTGGTATCTTTAGCCGAGGTTGAAAAACAAACGGCTATGCTTGCCGACGAAATTGAAAAAAATAAACGCAGAGTTAACGCATTAGAGTACGTAATGATTCCTCAATTAGAAGAAACCATTCACTATATTACCTCTAAACTCGATGAAAACGAGCGTGCCTCAATAACCCGTTTAATGAAGGTTAAATCGATGATAGCCGAGCGACAAAAATAAAAATTATCACACCTTTTTTAGGGTGTGATTTTTTTTATACCTGCCGTTAATCGCGCTATAGGCGGGTTTTATTTAAAAAACGCAAAAAAAAAGCCCTAAAGCAAAATTGCTTTTGGGCTTTGTTTATTAAAGTGAATTAATCCTTTCTGGGAATAATGGTAACGTCTAGGTCTACACCGTAATTTCCGTCTTTACCCTTAGAAACGGTAATCTTTCCGGTTTTGGGATCTTTAGTAATAGTTTTACATTTTCCGCCGGTAATAACACCGCAAAGGTCAAAGCTGTATTTATCCATATCGGCAAGGTAGGGCATAATTGCGTCTACGCTGTCTGCGGGAATATAGCCGATGTGGTGTAAGCCGTTACCCGTCCAGTCGAAAACGTAAACTTTAATTTTATTTCCGTCTAAAAGTAAGCCCATTTTCTTAAATTCTTGTTCGGCTACTTCGTAAACGGTGTCGTTTTCGTATTCTTCTTTAAGTTCCGACATCTTTAATCCATCGTACTTATCAAGATACCCTAACTTTAATCCCTCTTTAATTAGAGCTTCTAAAATGTTTTTAACCTTAATGCCTTCGTCGTTTTTCTTGTTCTCTACGTCGATAGTGCAAGTTGCTTCAAATATAGCTTCTTTGGGAGCATAAATAAGCTTTCTTGCACGTTTTGTTGCAATTTTAGGTAAAATTTCGGCTGCGTCTTTTGCGTTGGTAAGCTTAAATCCCTTTTCTTCAACGGGAGCGGCTTCTTTTTGTTCTTCTTCAGTAGCTTGTTCAGTTTCTTCAGCAGCCTTTCTAGCAGCCTCTTCTTCAGCGGCTTTTCTAGCAGCTTCCTCTTCAGCGGCCTTTCTAGCAGCCTCTTCTTCAGCGGCCTTTCTAGCAGCTTCTTCTTCGGCTGCCTTTCTAGCAGCCTCTTCCTCAGCGGCTTTTCTAGCGGCTTCCTCTTCGGCAGCTTTTCTAGCAGCTTCCTCTTCGGCAGCCTTTCTAGCGGCATCCTCATCAGCAGCTTTTCAAGCGGCTTCTTCTTCTGCAG
>JAFTIY010000042.1 GCA_017456665.1 Clostridia bacterium
TGCAATAGTATAACCCAGTTTCTACATAGTAATAGTATCCGCGGTAGCGAATGGGGTTTACGTTGCCGATAAATGTGGATGAAGTATTTTCTGTTCCATCGGGATTTAATACTTTGTGGTTACCCCAAAACGTATTATAACACAATTTTATAGTGCTGTCAAGCCCGAGGTTTTTAATAGTGCGTTAAAATTGTTAATGCGCCTTTAAAACCGGGCGCGTTCTTTATAAAAGTAGGGCTATAACGCGATTAACGAGATGTTTGTGATTTTTTAGTTTTATTTGCGCCTATCTATGAATTTTGAGTAACAAAAATTGCAAAAGTGACTCTATAGGTCGATTAACGAGTATTTTACAAATAAGGGAACAAAAAGAACAAACAGAAAGTGCGCCTATTTTTGTAATAGACGCACTTTTGTGTTTTACCTTATCGGCCTATTAATTTTTTAATCTTTTTAAAACCTTTTGTTTTTTTAAACAATCGGTCACATTGTCCATCCAAACAATAATGACGTTCAACTTTATAAATCAATTCATTTATATATGTATTATTTAAACAAACTTTTACAAACACCTCTTCTATCATATTAATGTTTCCCGGCTTTTCTTCCATATTTTCTGAATTTAAATATATAACCTCGATAGGTATATTTTTGCTTTGTGATTTTTTTACCAACGAATTTATTTTCTTCTTCATAAAAACGAAAGTATCCCATGTCGCGGCGTTATTTGATATGAATTCGATTTGTGGGTTTTGTTCCAAAATTTTCCAAAGGAATATATTTAATTGCTTGTCACAATAAATTATAAATGTGTTTTTATAATCAATTTTTTCACTTTTTATAAAGTTTTTATCTATAAAAACATAATATGGCATTGCATAAATAGCACTAAACTCATAAATTTGTGCAATGTCGTCTAATTGTATACTTTTTTGCTTGCCAAATATTCCTTTTCTATACAATATTTTATAATCTTCGCTAACCCAATATATGCATGCGTATTGCCTTGCGCCTAGTATTACAACGATGGTAAAAAAAACGAAAAAGGCAACAGGAATAAAAAAAAGTACAGAGGCTAAATAATCGCCAGCTTTTAATGACAACACGAAAATGTCAATAACAAAAGGAAACAAAAAAACTACTGTTATTAGATATAAAATTATTAGAAAAAAGGTTATTCTTGATGCTGTAATTTTTTTCATGAAAACTCCTCTTATTTAAATATATCTATTATTAAACCTACAACACCCGTAAAATTATTGGTTATATAATTGGCAATTATGGTATCAGTTACACCAAAAAAACCAGTTGAAATATATGCTAATGAACTAAAAAATGTGCCAGCAGTATTTATTATTCCATATTCTAAACAACTAAAGACTACTGCTCCCCAATTATTTACATTCCCGTATGATTTTATTTGGTTTACTCCTTCAGTAACGCCTCCAACAATTGCTCCTGTTGCAAATGCTATTGAGCTACCAACTGTAACTGAAGCTAATTGCTCTTTCCAAGTGCCAAAGTTATAAGTAAACGACGTTTGGTTTAACGGCGCAGAGAGTAGGTTATTATATGAATATTCTTTTTTAGCCGTTAAATTACCGCCAACGTTGTAAACGTATTATAACACAATTTTATAGTGCTGTCAAGTACGAGGTTAAAAATGGTGGATTTAAGTTGTAAACGCGCTTTTAAAGTAGGGCGTGTTTTTTATAAAAGCATGGCTATAACGCGATTAACGTGGTGTTTTAGTGGAGTGATTTATATCATTAAATTAACTAGATTCTTCGACTTCGCTCAGAATGACGGGGAAAAAGGGCGCGCAGAATGACAGGGAAAAGGGCGTGCAGAATAACAGGGGAAAGGTGCTCAGGGCGACAGTGTGAAAAAGGGCGCTTATGATGATGGGAAGAGTGCTCAGGACGACAGGGGGAGAACGCATAGGATGACTAGAAAAGTGCTGATAATCGCGTTATAGGTGGGCTTTTGCCTTATTCTTATTTTATAAGCTCAATGTGCTGCTACTGCTTACGAGATATGGTTACAGAGTTTGCGCCATCGCGCTTTTTAATATAAAAAAAATTGCGCTTGCATTTAGGCGCAATTTTTTTTGCTTTAAAAAACTTGATTGACAAAAGTAACGGGAATAATTTAAAAGGTGTAGGTAAATATTATTTATAAGGTCGAGTTCGTGATATAAAAAAGGTAAAATTGGTAAATTGTTCAGTAAAAATTGCTATTGTCAAATATTGTGATATAATGTACAATACGAGGTGAAAAGTGAAAATCACCGTAAAAAGCAAAAATTTGCATAAATTAGCACACTAAATTAAGTAATTAGTAAAACGGAGAAAAAAATGGAAAGTGTGGAAAAATTGTTAAACGGTATGTCTATTTACGTGCGTCGTGCATGGGATGCAAAAATGCCTATTGGGTGGGAAATTCCTCCACGGTATATTTTCGACTATGAATTGCTTTACGTAAAAGAAGGGCGGTTACTCATAACGATTGATAATCAGCCCTTTGAAGGAGAGGAAGGGGACTTATTTTTTATTCCCCCGGGAAAAATTCATTATATTAAAAGTGTAGGTAACGAAAAGGTTAGGCAACCGCATATTCACTTTGATTTTTACTATGATGATAAAAGTAAGGATCTTGAAATTCCTTTAACGATGCCAAAAAAAGAACAATTCGTTAGAGAAGATATTTTAACCGAAGCTTTACAAATACCATATAAAATGACCTTTAAAAATCATTTTGAAATCGAAAACCTAATATTAAGCTTGATTGCCGAAGCCGGAAGCGACAACCCTTTTAAGGGCATAAAGCAAAAGGCGCATATGTTCGAACTGCTCTATTTGGTTTTTAACTATAAAAACATAAACCGCGAAAATTACAGCAAGGGCAATGCTCTCAAGCTTGTTACCGAAGCAAACGCTTTTATGCAAAATAATTGCGATAGGGCTTTATCTACCGCCGAAATTGCCACAGCGGTAGGCTACAGCACCAATTATTTTGTTGAACTTTATAAGAGTATAAGTTATATTTCGCCCATTAAATACCACGAAAAATTGCGTATGGAAAAGGCTAAAAATCTATTGCTTTCAACCTCTCTTTCCGTATCTGAAATATCAGAAATGTTAGGGTTTAATAACTTATACGCATTTAGTAGATCTTTTAAAAGAATGTTTGGCCTTTCGCCCAGCGAATTTAAGGTTAAAGGGTCTGTGGCAACTGCCCGATCCTAAGCTTTATTTTGGCAGTTATTAAAGCATTTTTAATTTTTTATAACAATCAATCATTTTTATATCATCGATTAAATAAAAAAAGTGAAAAAGATAAATAAAGAATGAATAACACAATTAAGTAAATAAGCGCTTAACGCGCAGAAATATATTTATAAGGAGAAAAAAACATGAAAAAGATTACAGCGTTAATTATGACCTGCATTTTAGCTTGCGGTGCGGTATTTTTTACCGGCTGTAAAACGGGCGGCGATTCTAACAACGACTATCCCGTTGAAGAGGGTGCTACCATAGTTAAAATTATGGCAAGAGAGTTTGAGCAATGGCGTAACGACCATTTTTCTTCACTTGTTCGCAAATTTAATGAAGATTTAACAGACGGCATTCAAGCAGAGGTTGAGTTCGTTATTGAAGAAAGTTTTGACGACAGACTTCAATCTGCGCGTGAAACCGGTTCTGCTCCCGACGTTATAATGCACAGCTACAACCACATTTACACGCAGGTAAGCAACGGAAATATTACTTCTTTAGATGAACACATGTCTGCAGAAGCTATTGCCGATATTAAAGATATGGTTAAGCCGGCTATTGCTTTTTCGGGTAAAACCTATGCTTATCCTTGGTATACCGAGGCAAGTAGCGTGCTCTTTTATTCAAAGAGTAAATTTGCACAAGCGGGCATTGCTAAAGCTCCTAAAACCTGGGCAGAAATGCTTGAAGCTTGCGCAAAGTTAAAACCCACTATGAGCAAGGGAACTTACGCTTTGGGTATGCCACTCGGCGGTGATATCGGTTGGGCTACTTGGGGTATGGTTTACAATCAACTTGGCGGCTGGCCAATTAACGATAATTGGGATGCCTCTGTTTTTGACGATGAAAAAACGGGCGCTCAAAAGATGAAGGATTATGCTCGTTTCCTCGATTATTACGGTAATCTTTACGATAACGGATATGCTCCGATAAGCGCAGTTCATATGAACGGATATAACGAAATTATTACCGCTTGGGCAGAAGGTAAATACGCTATGACTTTGGCTGTTTCAAGCCAGTTAGGTACTCTTATACAAGAATATCCCGATAAGATTGCAGACCTTGGTATAGCAGTTATGCCCACCGAAAGTGGGGAGCAAAACGCAGTTACCTCAACCAATGGCGGTTGGTGCTTATGTATAGACGCTAAAAGCGCGCATAAAGACCTTGCCGGAAAGGTTATAGAAGGTATTATGTATACCGATACTCAAACCAATGCAGAATTTTACAAAATGAGCGGTTACAGCCGTTATCCTGCACTTAAATCAGTTGCAGCTGTAACTGAAGAAGCATCAACCTTAAGCGAATACGCTCAATATGCCGAGGTTATAGGATTGGTTTGCGATAACGCTGTTATGGAACCCATTTATACTTGGAATATTTCTTTACAAGTTGCTTGGTCGTTAGAAAATATGATTCAAGGCACCGATCAAACAACCATTTCGATCACGCAGTCGTTAAGGCAAAAAATCGACAACACTATTTCAATAAGTCAAATGGCCGGCAAAAATCCCAATAAGGCAGATTAATAAACAATATGGTTAAAGCAAAAAGGTGGAATGAAACAAAAAAACGCGATGCAGCCGCAGGGCTGTTGATGATATTGCCTTGCGTTTTGTTTATGACTGTTTTCGTAATGATTCCTTTGGTTTTTGCTCTTTATCGCTCGCTGCTCGATTACAGGGTATATAGCGACGTTCAAGAATGGGTGGGCCTTAAAAATTATATTCAAATTTTGTCTACCGAGCTATTTATGGATTCATTTAAAAACGTGTTGCTTTTAACTGCGTTTATAGTTCTTTTAATGGTTATTTTCGGTTTCTTTTTTGCTCACGTGCTTAAAAATCTTCCCGAAAAGGTTTCAAATACGGTAAAGGTAATTATTTACATACCCGGCCTTATTTCGGGAATGGCGGCAAGTATTATATTTTTGTTCCTTACAAACTATTCCGGAGGGCTTATAAACGGAATACTTTCTGCGTTAAACAAAGATATTATCGCATTTGACAGAGAGGGAATTTGGCCGTACATATCTATTATTTTTCCGTCGTTATGGTTGGGGTTTGGGTATAACTGCTTGGTGCTGTATGCAGGGCTATTGAATATACCTAAAACCTATTACGAGGCGGCGGCGTTAGATGGTGCAAGTGCGTGGGATAGGCTGTGGCATATAACCTTGCCAAACATGAAAAACTATTTTGTTTTAATAATAGTTAATCTTGTTGCGAGCAATATGCAAATGTTTGAAATCCCGCTCATGATGACGGGGGGAGGCCCGCTTCTTAAAACCTATACTCCCGTATTATATGTTTATAACAGTTACCGTGATAACGCGGCTACTCAATCGCTAACTATTGCTGCAGCCGTACTTATCATGATACCTATTGCATTGGTAAATCTTATAGTTTTTAAGGTTATCAAATCTGAAAAATCAAGCGACGATTAAGAGGTGAGATAATGCTTAAACAAAAACTTTTTAAAATTTCAATGTACGTAGTAGCTACCTTTGTGCTAATTATCGTGTGCGTACCTATTTTATGGATGATAATATCTGCTTTTAAAAGCAGAAGCGAGGTTTTACCCACCGAGCTTAAAATATTTCCGTCGGTTTGGCATTTTGATAACTTTACTAAGGTGTTTAAAAAGTATTACGATATAGATTTCGTTTCAAGCTACGGATCAACCTTTATGGTTTCTATTGCGGGAATGATTTTATCTCTCGTAGTAAATTCTATGGCAGGATATGCATTTGCAAGAATAGATTTCCCCTTAAAAAAGTTTTTCTGGGCGTACGTTATTTTTCAAATGTTTATTCCCGGTATATCAATACTTATAACTTCAATAAAAGTATGTTCCGTAATGGGAATGATGAACACCTTTTTGGTTCTCGTTCTTCCCGGCGTAGCAAACGGTTATAACGTATTTTACTTTAGGCAGTTTTTCTTAAGTATGCCAAGAAGCTACGAGGAAGCGGCTTCTTTGGATGGTCTTGGCAGATTTGGGATATATCTTAAAATATTTATTCCAATGGCCGTTACTCCGCTTATCATCATAGGTGCAAGCGTTTTTATGGGATATTGGAACAGTTACCTATGGCCAAGCTTAACGGTTACTTCTAATATCGAACTGAAACAAATTATGCAGGTGCTATTGGTGCTTCGCACACGCTACCGTTCCGATTACGGCGTAGTGGTGGCGGGAACTATAATATCAGTTACCGGACCTTTGGTTATATTTGCTATCGCGCAAAAGTATATCGTTCAAGGCATAACCATATCGGGAATCAAGTAAAACAAGGAGAAAATTATTATGTCAATGGAAAATTTATACATGCCCAGACTTGGTAAAAGGAGAAGAATTTCCAGCTACGATAGGTCTGGCGGAAATAGTGATTGGTTTGATATTAAACCGCATGAAGAAAAAGATTTTGCTTGTTTTGAAGGTAGTGGAATTATTGAACACA
>JAFTIY010000043.1 GCA_017456665.1 Clostridia bacterium
AAACTTCGCCACATTCATCGCAAACGTGGTCACCGTCTTTTTCAGCATCTAAGCATTCGCTTAAAACTTCGCCACACTCATCGCAAGCGTGGTCACCGTCTTTTTCAGCATCTAAGCATTCGCTTAAAACTTCGCCACAATCGTCGCAAACGTGATCGCCATCCTTTTCAGTATCTAAGCATTCGCTTACAGTAATACCGCAGCCTTCACATAAATGGTCGCCATCGCCAACGTAATCTTTATGTTCAGCCGGTTCGTTGGTGTTAGAATACGTAACGCCTTCGCCGTTGCAATTAGTAACTTGATAAATCGTTCCGCTTACAAAATCGGGAAGAGACTGTTTAGATAAATCTTGTTTCCAATAGTAATTGGAAGCTCTATCACCCCACATATCAACGTTGATATCGTAAGCGATTTTTCCGCTGTAAATTTCTTTTAGCGTTGTGCTAGTTAAAGTAGGATTTTTAACGCTTGAATCGCCACGCGCCTTATATTCGCCAACGTAATACAAAGCATCAGTTCTCCAGTAGTTGATAAAGGTAGCGATAGCTGCAACGTTGGCATCGTTTACGTTTTCGCCAAGTTCAATACTTCCTGCAAAGATACCATACTGAATAGACGCGCCGTTTGTACTACCGATAAGACCGCCTATTACAACGTTGCCTACAGCGTTACTTTTTATAGTTCCAGCCATAACCATATCCCTTACGCTAGATCCATTAGACGTAGCGTAAGTGGTAGTGCCTACGATACCGCCAACAGTTCCGTTGTTGTTTTTATGGTCAATAGTTCCAAAATAATGAACTTTTTCTAAGTTTGTTGCTGTTGTAGGATTAACCGCGCCGGCAAGACCTCCAACGTAGCCATCCCATTTAATATCACTATCAAAGGTAATATTAACTTTAGAAATTACGTTGTTTACAGTAGCTTTCGATAAATAAGCAAATACGCCTACGTATTTAGCTTTATTAGATTTTACTAAAATTTCGCCCTCTACGGTTAAATCTTTAACGTATCCGTCAGTTACGTTGCCGAACAAACCAACGTATTCGTGAGTTTTGCTGATAAATAACCCCTTAATTGTATAACCCTGACCGTAAAAATTTCTTCTTCTGGTGCTGCCAAAAGCATTGACGTCGTTTCCGATAGGGGTCCATTCAACGCCTTTAAGGTCTATATCTTGTGTAAGATATGCGTTTGAAACGGTTAATTTACCTAAATTAACCTGCTCTGCATACCAGAATAGTTCACTTGCATTGCTGATTAAATAACTGTTTGCATCTTGCTTTTGGGGTTCTAAATAGCCACCGCAGATTTCGCAAGCAAAATCTTCGCCAAACACGTGCGCATCTGAAGATTCTTTTTCTTCGTTAGCGTAATATTCGTGGTTAACGCAAGTAATTTTATACACCTTTGCGCCGTTGAATACGGGTAAGCTATCCACGCCGATCTCTTGACCGAATGCGCTACCTAAATTAAATGCCACTTCCCCGCTTTCTAATTCGCCGTTTCTAGCAATGAAAGAATTTTCAACAATACCCGCATACGAACCAACACAAGGATTACCGTCCGTGTAGCAGTTTATAACCTGACCTTGTCTATCGGTTGCGCTTATGCCTGCACGGTTATCGCCAACGATATAGCCGTAACGGGATGCGCCACCTAAAACTAAACTATCGTAAACGAAACAGTTTTTAATCACACCTGCGCAGTTACATCCGGCAATACCGCCTACTACGTAATTTTCGGGGGCAATAGTAGCGTTTTTAACGTAACAGCTTTCAACCGTTCCGCCAATGATTTGACCTACGATAGCGCCCGCTCTTACGTCGATTGCACCGTTTAAATCAAAGGTCATATTCTCTACAGCTAAGTTCTTAACCGTTCCGCTTAAACTTCCAAATAAACCGTAAGAACCTTTTATACCGCCTTCTGCGTAAACTACAAAGTTTTTAATGGTATGGAAGTTACCGTCGAAAGTTCCGCCGTAGCCAGCATCGGGATATTTCCCACTATTGTAAGTTGCTTCGACATATAACATGGTTGAAGCAATAGTTTGCCATCTAGCGCCTTCTAAATCTATATCCGTAAGCAAAATAGCGTTTGCGTTTTTGTTTTGTTCAACGCCCTCTAAACTGCCGTTAACAAGCCCAGCAAACCATAATAATTCGCCAAGGTTGGTTATTTGGTATACGCCTTCTATAAGCTTAGGCATAGCGGGGGTATTACAGTTAACACAGTAACCGCCTACGAATTCGTGGTTTTCGTGACTTTCGTTGGTATTGCTGTAAAATTCGTAATCGCCACAAGTTACTTTGTATACCGTGTTGGTAGAGAAAGTTATTTGTTCGCTACCAACTACCTGATACCAAATTTGAGTTCCATCAGTAACTTTTTTATTTAAAAGATAAATAAATTCACCGCTTACAACTTGCGCGTATTCTACTTTTTGTATTCCGTTTATAATAGATCCATCGCCAAATACGTTTAAGTAATAGTAGTTATTAAGGTTAACGGTTACGCTTGAGTGATCGTAGTTTCTTGCGATTAGATGGTTAGAGTTATTCGCTACGTTGAAAGATCCTAAGTTAAAGCTATCGTTAATAGTTAATATACTATCGTTAGCAACCCAACCGATAAAACCGCCAACAGAAGTGGTATCCTTACCGTTTATTTTACCCATGAAACCAACGTTATTTAAGGTAATACTACCTTCATTGTAACCAACTATACCGCCGTGAGTTCCATCGCCTGAAACGCTTGATTGAATAACGGTTTTTACTAAAACGTTCTGAATAAGGTTTGTTCCGAACGCTTCTGAAACTAAACCGCCTGCAAACTTACCGCTTGCAATTACAGATCCTTCTACTATTAAATTTTTAATAGTAGCGCCTTCTATAATGCCGAAAGGAGCAATATTATCTGCACCTTTTGCGTAAACGGTTAACGTATGGCCGTTACCGTCGAAAACACCGCCGTATTTAACTTCTAACGAGCCAAGTATGAAGTTACCCATAGCCTTGCAAATTTCGCTTATATCAAGGTCGTTATCTAACACTGCATTTAAATTGCTTTCGCCCGTTTGAACCAACTTAACGAACGCGATATAGTGCTCTACCGTGCTTATATGATATATATTGTTTTCGTCACAGTTACATACCGAGCAAAGTCCGTTTTCGAAGTGGTGGCCGTTGGGCTCGCCAAAGGTGGTAAAGCAAAGTGAACATTTTTCCTCTTGAATACAGTTCGCGGGGATTTTTTCGCCGTGCTCTACGTGGAACGTGCCGTTATCGTTACAAACGTATTCTACACCGTTTGCTAATTTTATACTAGACGGAACTTTTCCTTCAGGCAAGAAAACCCAAAGCTTATCAAGCGTGCTTTGAACTTCAAATAATCGGTAATTTACGCCTTCTAGTTCTTCTATTCTAACGTTTTCCGTTAAACCCTCTAAGGTTATTTCATACGCGGTAAGAGCGTTGCCGTTTGCATCTTTAACACTTCCTTTCACGTTGCCGATAGCGCTAAACGCACCCCCCGTTATAACTATGCTACCGTTCATAATACCGCTAATTCTTTCATCCAAAGAAGATATTATAGTTCCGCCGTTAATAGTTATAACATTGGTATTATCCGTCCACGATCCACCTAATGCATAGGTATCGTAACAGTCGATTAAAGTTACCGTACCGCCGTTAATAGTTATTTTAGCACTCTTTCCTAAAACACCGTTACCAATAGCAGCGGCTCTAGCGCTTTCAGCAGAAACGATACCGCCGTTAATAGTTACCGTACCGCCGTTACCACTATCACCGCCACCAATAGCCGCGCCACACACCGGACGACCGTTATACCCTGCGCTACTGCCGCTATTAGCTTGTATTTTACCGCCGTTTATAACTATAGTTCCTGCATTAACGTTGCTAGCGCTACCTATACCCGCGCTTTGATCGTAACCACGGGCAATTAACGTACCCATTACGCTTGGATCGTTAGATTGCGCGTAGATATATAAAGTATTACCTTCTTCAACACGAATACCCTTTCTTACTTCTACGGTTACGCCGTTACCAATAATAAGGTGAACCGTTCCGCTAATAATTAAAGGATCCATTCTAGAATAAGAATCGGCTAAATAATACCAACCGTCTGTTAAAGTTTCGGTATTTTTATCGGGAATTGCGGGTTTAAATAAAGTAGCCTTAACTTCTTCAACCACTTTAGTTCCATCCCAAGTTCTATCTATATAAGCAACGCCTTCAAACCCGCAATAAACGCAAACCGCGTTATCCATTTGTGGGTGTTCGCAAATGTGTGAACAATCGCTACAAACCAAACCGTTAAAATTATGCAATTCGGTTTCTATCACAGCATTACAGCAAGAATGCATTACGTTGTGCTTTGTTTTATCCGTTTGATTTAACACCTTGTGAGTTTTTGTTGTTGCGTGAATATCGGGGTAAAGATCCTTCGTTGCACCGCAAGCACAAATTTCAGGGGTTATACAGTTTGCATTTGTATTATCAAAGCTGTGTTCTTCGGTTGAACTATAAAAACCGCAACATGCGTAAACAATGTCGTGATGAGTATCGCTTCCGTTTTGCGCGGGTTTATAAGTTGAGCGCGCATCGTGGAAACAAACCGTATCTCCGTTAGTATAATTAGTGTAAACTACACCGCCAACGGTTGCCGAAGTTACTTTAACGTTATTAGGTAAGTATAAATAAAGCTTATTCGTATCTAATATAACTACGTCGTTAATATTATAAGTGGAGTTGTCTGAAAGAATTAGCCTAGTTAATTCTTGATTATTAAACGCGCCCGATACGGTTATAGTTTTTAATGAAACAGCATTCATTCCGTTGGTAGGCTCGCCCGAGGTCGTGCCTTTTATGCTACCACCCGTAACCTTGTTTAAATTGGCAATTCTTTTATTAGCAACAATAGTTCCGCCCGTTACGGTTACAGAACCGCTGTAAGTATACGTAAAACCGGTGTTATACACTCTACCAAAACCGATAGAATCGTTATTGCCGATAGAAACACCGCTACAAGTAACGTTACCGCCACTTATTATAATATCGCCAAATTTAACGTCTGAATCAGAAGTTTTTGAAAAATATCCTGCACCGATATCTGCACCGGTCATAGTATTGTCACCTGAACCAGCAACTGATGCCAATACAGTTCCGCCCGTAATTTCAATTTTAGGAACGTAGCCGCAAAACCCGCCGCCAATCGCTGCGCCACCGCCCAACCCATCATCCCATTCTTGAGTTCTGGCTCTAACTATACCTCCCTCAATTCTAATGCTCCCGGTTGAGCCGTTGTAGGCACCGCCAATACCTGCGCCACCGTGTAAACCTTTTGCTTCTATAGTTCCGCCTTTAATAATTATGTTACCAAGTGTTTCAGGCGACGTGCTAGATCCGTAGCTTCCGCCCGCACCAATACCCGCTCCACCTCTACCAAAAGGGCCACTATACTTTATAAAAGTTGCAGAACCCGTTCTCGCTGAAAGATAACCGGTGGTTTTTCCGTCGCCATCGTAAGAAGTAATAATTAAGGTATTGCCTTCGGGCACTTCTATACCAGGCGCGCTACTACACCCTATAAGAGTGTTAGAACCAACTAATCTTATAGTTAGAGTTGCACCGCCCGTTACACTTATTGCACCGTACGAGCGGTAATCTGCCCCCTTTACGTTTACGTTATCAAGTATCATTTCTACTTGAATGTTACCTTTTACAACAGTTTCGTTTGCGGTTTCTTCGCCAGTGCCGTAAACGTAATATTTACCGCTTGACTCTATAGTTAAACCTCCGCCGTTAATGTTGTGAACGGTATATCCGTCCGGGGGTGTGATGCTTTGCGCTTGAACGGTTTTTTCGCTATATAAACCGCCAAGCCCAAACATTGCACCTAAAAACGCAATACATAATAAAAGTAAAAGCTTGTTGAATGATTTTTTCATGTATACTCCTTTTAAATCATATTATTTCTATATTTAGTGCGATAAATCGCTTTTATCCAATTAGCCGAGCCTATTATTTTCGTTTGTTTATATTTAAGCACGTACCAAAAAGTTCCTCTCCCCTATTAAAATACCTGCAACCGAAGCAAACCTCCGTTTTGCCGTCGCCATCGTATTCGCTACAAACGGGCTGCATTTCGGTTACTATGGGAAGTCCGTCGTCTGTGTATACCGGATTGTTAATAAAATCGGGATATATGGGAACGAGCTCGTTAAACCGGCTTTGCCTTTCGTACTCTTCATAATATCCGTAACAAAGCTTAAACGTTCGCCCAAACACCGTAACGACCTTATACACCTCTCCTTCCTTTATTTTTGAAAGCATTCTATTCTCCCTTTTGGGCAAAAAAAATCTGCCACAAGTATCTTGCGATACCATTGTAGCAGATTAATTTATATTATTGCACACATTTTTAAACTTGCTTTTTAACATATTTTTTTACGGATTTAAGGGATAATTTCCGTTTTTTTTATTGCGAATTTATTACCCTCTTCCGTAAAATACGTTTTACTTACTACGAGTTTAAAATTTTATATAAACTACGTTACAAAATATATGCGATTTCAGATTCGCCAACTATTCCCGTTTTGCTGTATACCCTTTGCAGCGCTTGGCGCACCGAAGATTCAGAAATATGTAGCATTTTTGCTATTTTTACAGGGTTAAACCCAAACGCAGTAAGCTTTGCGCATTCATGCTCGCGCTGGGTTAAATTGGTTGCAATATATTTATTTCTCACACTGCCCGAAAGCTTTGCCCAGCCAACGCTATATCGCGCGTATAAGGCGGTTACCGTTGCGGCCGCGTTTTCATCTTGAAGTGAAATTCTTTCTTGCAATAATCCCTCAAAATGCCGCAAATATTCAGTTAAAATGCCGTAAAGTCTATCTGCCAAAGCGAGCTTAATCGCCTTATCCATATGATAAACTGCGCGCTCCTTTTGACCTGAATTGTAATACGCCACCGCGCACGACATTCGCAAAAATATTTCGGGAATTACCGTTTTATCAACTACCGCCTGCGATATTAACGGCTCTACCGTGTTGGGAATCATTTTCATCAGCGCAAGACCTTGCACGCCCTCTAACTGAAATTGCTTTGATGCAACGGCAAACGCAGTCATATATAAATATTTAACGTAAAAAACCTTTGCCGCGGGGTGCGAATCACTTGGCAACACCTCAAAATTACCCATCGTAAACCACTCCGGATAATCCTTATTATCGTATACCGAGCTATCTATAATTGCAAGCGAAAGAGATATAATATCGCGCTCCTCTTGGCTTTCGCAAGGAGCGTTACAAATATGCTTTTTTGCCTCTTGCCAAAGGTCAACGTCGCCACGCCATATCGCACAAAGAGCAAGCAGCATTCCTCCGCCAAGTATAGCGTAAAAGCCCGAATGAGAGCCTAAAAAATAGCGCGCTTGGTCGTAAACCTTGTCTATTTCCCCCCGCCGATACGCTATTTGTGCATTAAATAACGCATACGCTTCAGGCTGGTTAATTAGCATTTCGGCACAGTTTTCAGCCTCGCCTGATAGGTTATAAAGGTTAGTCATATCTAAAAAGGGGCTTTTTCGAGGCATCGGAAAGGTAGGCTCTTGCTTTCGCCTTGCGTTTGGTAAAACGGCATTTTCGGGAATCATCCAATCACGCCCAAAGCGATAAGCCCCCTTTATTCTGTCGCTACTGCATAAAATTTGCACCCTTCTATCGCTTACGCCCCACTTTTTTGCTGCTTCTTTTACGGTAATATACTTCATTTTTGCACCTATTTGCTATTATAACCCTCTTTTAAAAATTTATTTAAGTATTCGTTATAACGAACAAATTACACTCTTTTTATATTCGCCATAACGAACCAATAGCGCTCGTTATATGTTCGCCACAGCGAACTCTTATTAAAATAATACACCATAATTAAAGCTTTGTCAATCTTTTTTATTATATTTTTTAAGTTAGTTTACCATTCAACTACTTTGCCGTTTTGTCCGTACTGCCAATATTTTCCGCTTGAAGCGGGCTGCGTTTCGCGATAATAATAGAGTATTTGTTAAACATTAGTTATTGCCACCAATACTTGCCCACCCTGTAGAGTTGCCTTTATGTAACGCGAAAAGGTAGACTTCTACCCGAAGTGTACTTTTACAAACAAATATAAAGTGATGCCGCAAGTTTATTTATCACTTTTTTGTGCTTATTGCAAGCCATTTAATAAAGCAAAAATTTTTTTAACGTTTTAATTTTATTTAACAACTTAAACGCATCTTTATAATTTGCACGAATTAGTACAAAGCCTAAATAAAATAACTTCAAACAAAAACCCGCCTATAGCGCAATTAACAGTGCTTTTAGCATTTTTTATATCTTCATGCATTATCTATACGTATTCTAAACACCTTCTTTATAGCCATTCTGAGCTAACTCGAAAGATTTAATATTTTTTACTGCATTTGCAAAAGTTAAAATGTTTAAACGCGGCTTAACCTACTCGCAATTTTATACAAAAACCCGCCTATAGATTAATTATCACACGTTTAGCGATGCAGTTTACGGCTTAGTTAAGCGTAAAATATGCGCAGCTATTGCTCTACCTCAAAAATATACGGCAACTTTTATACTATTGTTTGGCTTAACTATTTTTGCTCATAGAAACTTTATAAATAACGTTTAACTTTAAAAAAGTGGGCCTATAGGGCGATTATTCGCACTTTTTATAAAAAGTAATTCATTTTTTAACTTAACGCACTAAAATTTTTTTGTGTTTTTAAGGCATTTTTTAGCAACGATTAATTTGTTTATTTATTTCTCTATAAACAAAAGCCATTATAAAGCTTCACACAAAAAAAGTGCCGCTATAAGTTGATTAACGGCACTTTTGGTTTATTTGTTTAAAATTATTACAAGCGTGTTATTGCTTTTTCATTTGGCGTAAAAACAAAATAATTGCAGCTACCAAAGCTATCGCCGCATACCCTAAAACCCACCATAAATGGGGAAATACGTTTGAAAAATCACCGGCTACAACCGCCCTTTCAAGCTCCACTGCGTGAACAAACGGAAGGGCATACGCAATTTTTTTAAACGCACCGCCAACAAGTTGCAAATCAAACCAAATACCCGAAAGCCACGCAGAAAGGTTTGTGAGCAAAGCACCGCAAATTCCGCCAACCTGTTTATCGGTTAAAATACTACCGAACAGCAAACCAAGGGCGATATATAAAACACAAACGGGAATAATAAAAATAACCGCAAACAAAATATTTACGCTAATATTAAGCCCTAAAATAACGGCCACTATATAACAAATTACACTTTGTGCAAGCGCAAACGGAATAATGGGCAAGGTATAACCCAATATAAAATCTAGGGGTGAAAGTGGCGTTGTGTATAACCGCTGAAGCAACGAGCTCGCCCTATCTTTAGAGATAAGAGTTGCCGAAAATAACGTCATAAACGAAAGCCCAAATACCGCAATACCGGGAGCAAGGCTTTCTATTTCGAAAAGGCTTACCGGAATATTTGCTTGAATTGCGCTTAACATGAATATTAAAACGAGCGGAAAGCCCAGCCCAAAACAAAGGTTTAACGGATCACGAATAATTTCTTTCGCATTTCTGCTTGCAAAGGTTAGCATTCTCATTTTGCGTCCCCCTTAATTATACGAACGAAAGCCTGCTCAAACCTGCTTTCATTGGTCATTTTTTTAATATTTTCCACACTGTCACAAACAAGCAACCTACCACTTTTCATAATGGCAACGCGATCTGAAAGGGCCTCTGCCTCTTCTAAATAATGGGTTGTTAAAATAATGGTAACCCTTCCCTTTAGCGAATTAATTATTTCCCAAAGATCGCTTCTGGCAATAACGTCTAGTCCAAGGGTTGGCTCGTCTAAAAAGAGTATTTTGGGCTCGCTTATGAGTGCCATTGCAATGCTTAACCTTCTTTGCCACCCACCAGACAGCTTTTTTGCCTTTTTGTTTAGCACTTTTTCAAGGTTTAAAAGCTCGGTAATCTCTTTTATTTTTGCCTCTCTTTTATCTTTTACAAAGCCATAAACACCACACATTAGTTCAAGGTTTTCAAAAACTGAAAGGCCGGGAGCTACCGCCGTTTCTTGCGGTGATACCGATATAAGCTTTTTTACCTCGCTAACGTTTTTGCGTATGCTTTTACCCAGCAAATAGGCATCGCCTTCCGTTGGCTCTGTAAGGCAAGAAAGCATTTTTATAGTAGTTGTTTTACCCGCTCCGTTAACGCCCAACAAAGAAAACAATTCCCCCTCCTCAATACAAAGAGAAAGATTATCTACTGCTACGACGTCGCGGTAGCGCTTTGTGAGATTTTCTATCTTAATCGCTTTCATTTACCCACCTCAGTTAAGTGCCTTGCTCTCACTCCTTGGTACACGTCGGTAAGTACGTTGGATATAAGCTCCCAATCAAGTGCTACAAATGAAGTAACCAGCATGGTTGCTATTCCGTGAACGCAGGTCCACATTTCTAAATGCATCAGCCTTGCCTTTTCGGGGGATATGCCGGTAGTATCTACTATCATTTGCACCGATTGCTCAAAATCGGGAGAATATTCGTTAACCTCACCCGTTCTATCACGCATGAACAACAGCTTAAACAGCTCCTTTTCTTCCTTAGCAAAGTGAATATACCCCATACCAAAAGCCTTATACTTTGGATATTTTTCACTCTCTACCTCCCTTTTTAAAAAATTAAGGTAGCAATCGTAACCGGCCTTTATTACCTCTTTAAGTAAAGCGTCCATATTAATAAAGTTAGAAAAAATCGGCTGGGTTGAGCAATTTAGCGAGCAGGCGATAGCTCTTGCGTTAACAGACTGCTCTCCGCTCGTTCTTATCAGCTCTAACGCAGTTTTAATAATGTCTTCTTTTGTTATTTTTACCTTTGGCGGCATAGTTAACCTCCATATAACTATACAAATAAATATAAAACTTAATATAACAAGCGTTATATATCATTTGATATTTTATCATAAAGTAAATCGACTTGTCAACTAATTTTGTGGCCAATTAAAAAATCCGCCTCAAAACAAATTAAGACGGATTAACCTTTATATAAATATTGTTAAATAATTATATTTCGCTTGAAGAAACCAACCTTGCATACTGATTGTTAAACCACCAATCATCGCCAAGCGACAAGAGCTCTTGCTCTAATTCTTCAATGCTTTGCATTTTACCGTTAATATAATCGGTCAATCTGCGTTTACACGTTTTTACGCGCTGAATAAGCCCGCCCAATCTTGCATCGTGAACCTCCCAACCAAACGTTTTATTTTCCTTATGCCAAAGCAAATAAAACTGCTCGTGAAAGTTTTGTAAGCGAATAGTAAGCTCGTCTAGTTCGTTTGCAATAAGCTGTAGCTCATTTTTATTACCGTTTTCGTATGCTTGGCGCGTTTTTTTAGATAACGTACCCTTAATTTCGAGTACTTTACATAAAGAAGCAAGCTCTGTAAACAGGTAAGAAAACTCACCGGCACTAGCTGACGCAGCTTGCAAATCGGCCGAAATTTTTGCATAATCAATTTGATTTTTATCCTTATAACAACAATCGAAGCTATTAACAAAACAATCGGTATAAAGCAAACACTTGCACGGATTTTCTATGGTAACAGCCTCTTTTTTAACGGGAATTGCGTTTGGCTCGTCTAAGAGCATAAAGTCATCAAAATTAAGGTTAAACAACTTGTTGAACTCTTGCTTAATAACCTGCATATCCGTTTGACCGTCGGCAAAACGTCTGATCGCGTAAAGAGATGGCAATAGCGCAAAAAATGAACATTCTTTGCCGTTATCTCCCCACATGGTAATCAAAACGTTTTCGATTTTATTTTCGATTACGCTTTGCATAGCGGGCTGCATAGTAGAAAGAGTAAATTTATTTAGGGGAGCAAATCCGCACCAACTCCACGCTCCGCCGGCAAACCAAATTGGCCTTTCCAATAACTTATGGCCGGCTATCATGTTATCGTAAACTTTTTTATCGTGGTGATAATAATCCCAATAAGTAAGCTCTACTTCATTAGGTATTTTTTCTTGTAATTGTTTAAACGAAGAGTTATTTGATGCGTAATAATCGCCGTTATTTGCCAAACGGAAAAACATATCACTCCACATATGTGGTGTAAAACCGTATTTTTTGGCAATTTGAACAACCTTGTTTAAATGCCTTAACAAAACGTCAAAGCGATTGCAATATCCGTGCTTATCCAGGTATTTACCAAGCCCAACCATGTGCGCTTCGTCCATGCCGATATTTACTTGACGGGAGGTAAAGTTTTTTGCAAGCGTTGAAAATATATTTTCTAAAAATTCGTAAGTTTTCGGTTCATCAATAAGCAATATATCGTTTACGTCTACTATATCTGCATATGCAGGCAACTTAACCGTGTTAGTAAAGTGAGCAAGCGTTTGTATGCAGGGAATAAGCTCTACTCCCTTTGAGTGGGCATATTCGTCGATCGAACGAATTTCTTCGCCCGTGTATCTACCCCGCATGTAGCCAAAATAGGGCTCGTTTTCAACTTCAAGCGTATCCTCAGTATAAAGCTCTAAAGCGTTGTATCCCATTTTAACGAGATAATCAATTAGCTTTTTAATCTCACTAACCTTCATAACGGCATTTCTCGAGCAATCAAGCATTACGCCAAAACGTTTAAAACTCATATGTTTCTCCTCTTACCAAGTATTGTGTTTTTAATTTTAACTGCTTAATACAACTTTGTCAAATAAATTTTGTTGTATATTAAATAAAAAGCAATAAAAAAACAATTCATTTTGCCTAAAAAAGTTAAAAAAGCCCGCCTATAAGTTAATTATCGCATATTAGGGCAATAAAAACGCACCTTAAAAAGAAAACTTTTTAGGTGCGTTAAATAGTTAGCCTTATTTAATAACTTAATTTTTATCTACAGTATACTGATAAATTTCATTTTTAGGTAAATTTCGCTCTTTCGCAACCGTTTTAATAGCGTCTTTTTTACTCATTCCGCCACTCATAAGTTGGTCTATACGTTCATTAACGGGCATTTGAGCGTTTTCATCAACCACTTCGGTTGCCCCCTCTACTATTAAAACAAACTCCCCTCTGGTTTCTCCATCGTAGCCACTTTCAAGATTAAACTCATAGCGAGATTCAAACGCTTTCGTTATTTCTCTTACGGCAACCGCTTTTCGATTACCAAAGGCGCTGCATAAGCTTTTAACGGTGTCTTCAACGTCGTGAGGAGCGCAATAAAATACTAACGGACAATCTGCGTTTTTATATTTTTGCAAAAGTTTTTTTCGTTCTGATTTTTTTTCAGGTAAAAAGCCTACGAAGCTAAATCTATAATCTAGCAGCCCCGACATAACTAGCCCGCATACAAACGCCGTTTCGCCCGGTATTACCGTATACTCAAGCCCGTTTTCG
>JAFTIY010000044.1 GCA_017456665.1 Clostridia bacterium
ACTATATCACTACTTTTAGGAGGTTTTTATATGCCCTTTTACGATTATGTTTGCCCAAATTGTAATAAAAAGAGCGAGGTTTTCGTTCGTAATCAAAGCACTCAGCCAAAGTGTAAGCAATGCGGAACTTTATTGCAAAGAGTGTATTGCGGAAAAATGTTCGGCGCTACGGGCGTAAAAAGTGGCGGATGCAGCGGTAACTGTAAAACTTGTAGCGGTTGCAAGTAAGTTTATTGCAAGCCTTTAGTATATGCGGCAAATTTTTACCGATGGCAACGCCTCGCTTTAATAAAAAGCAAAATTTAAATGAAATATATACTATATTTATTCGCGAGTAAACGAAAAATCGTTGACAAACGGTTTGCAAAATGGTAAAATATACAAAGTATTTTGAAAAGTACGGCTTATTTGCTCTTTTTAAGGAGAAACCTATGAAATTATTTAGTAAGTTACTAGCACTCGTTTTAGCGTTCACCTGCGTTATTTCTCTTACCGCTTGTAAGGAAGAAAACACTGAAGAACTTGATACCACCAAATACGGTTGGGCTTATGAAATCGAAGAAAAGACCGACGACAACGGCGTTACCTACGCAGTTATTGAGGCTTTATATCTTTCTGATGGAAATAAGTATGAGTTACAAGAAGAAGATTACGACGTAATCGACCTCGTTATTGGCGAAAACGGCAAAATTAACGTTCCCGTTTACGACGAAGATGGTAACGCAACTTACGATGATAACGATCAATTAATTACTGAAGAAAAAACCTACGAATATTACGAAATTGCCGAAGCTGCTTTTGCAGGCCAACTCTTAATCGGCTCTGTTAAGGTTTGCCCCGCAGTTACCAAGGTTGGTAAGGGTGCGTTTGCAGGATGTTCAAACATCGAAAAGGTAGAACTTTCATTCGTTGGCGTAACCGCTACCGATGCAGTTAATGCAGAAAAAACCTTTGCAAGCATGTTCGGAACAGCTGAGGCTGCTAATTGTACTGCCGCTAACGTTTCTTATAATACTACCGGCACGGCTACCTATTATATTCCCAATGCTTTAGAAGAAATCGTAGTTAATTACGGCGAAAACGGCGTTCTTCCCGCTTATGCGTTCAACGGCTTATCTACCGTTAAAAAGATCACCGTAACCGGTATTACTGCTATTCAAAACGGCACGTTTGCAAACTGCACCGGTTTATACGAAGTGGTTATTCCCGATGCTGTTACCGAAATTGGAAAAAGCGCTTTTGCTGGTTGCACCAATCTTTTAAAGATCAACGCTAACGAAAACGGCGTTATCAATTTCCCCGCAAGCCTTGCTAACGTTTACCAAGAAGCTTTCTCAGGTTGTTCAAGATTAGGTTATGGTAAAAACACCGTGGTTGCTTTACCCGCTTCAATTCAATACGTTGGCGAAAAAGCTTTTTATAACTGCACCGAAATTACCGTTTTAGATCTTTCTAACCTCAACACCGTTGAAAGCGCATGCTTCTACGGCTGCACTTCGTTAAACACCTTAACGTTAAAAGCAGGCGCAACCGTTTTAAACAACGCATTTGGTAACTGCACTTCATTAAAGGCAGCTAACGTAACCAATCTTCCCGCTGAAGACGTAAACGCAGGTTTTGATTTTGCTGAATAATTTTAAGCAAAGTTATATATTGTTAATAAAAAATTAACTTAATACTAAACTAACACACCGTGTGCTTTTTGTAGCTTCGGTGTGTTTTTTGTTTTGCTCCCGTTTTATTAAGCTGTTATTTATATTAATATTTGTTTATCAAACTATTAATATTATCCTTTGTGTTTTTATCGAACTGAGTTTTTTACCTTCTTCCGTTTTGGTCGCTTATTTAGTCACGTAGCCGCACGGCGGTTAAATTGAGGTATGCAAAATTGTGTATTTATTGGGTTAATCGCTTGACTGAAAGGTGGTGAATGTGATATCATAATGATATCAAAATAAACTTATGGAGATTAATAATGGAAGAAAAAATTTTATCAAGCAAGAAAAACGGCATGGCTGTTTTATTACTCACGGTATTAGCGATTTTAGCTTTTATCGCTCTTTTCGTTTTTGCTACAGTTATGTTTGAAGAAAGTGGCGAAACCGATGCCTTTTACGCAGTTTTAATGGCAGTAGGTATGGTTGGAATGCTCTTTGGCTGGATTCCTTTAGTTGGTTTAAAGGTTTTAAAGCCTCAAGAAGCATTAGTTTTAACCCTTTTTGGTAAATACGTTGGAACTTTAAAGGGAGAGGGCTTTTACGCTGTTAATCCATTTTGCGTGGCTTTTAACCCTGCGGCTTCAACAAAGCTTAAACAAAGTG
The DNA here is from genome assembly GCA_017456665.1 of Clostridia bacterium. Classification (GTDB taxonomy): domain Bacteria; phylum Bacillota; class Clostridia; order Christensenellales; family Borkfalkiaceae; genus HGM11416. Next base: position 2,322 of record JAFTIY010000044.1, read on the forward strand.
GCGACGTTGGTTTAGCTCCTACTACCGTGGTTTCTACCAGCGAGGGAAGCACTCCGGTTGTAGTAGTAGATAAAAAGATTTCGCTAAAAATAATGACCTTAAACAACAACCGCCAAAAAATTAACGACTGCTTGGGTAACCCGGTAGAAATAGGCGTTGCGGTTATATGGAAGGTAGTTGATACTGCTAAAGCCGTTTTTAACGTTGATAACTATAAAGAATACCTCTCTCTTCAATGCGACAGCGCGGTAAGAAATATAGTTAGATTATATCCTTACGACGTTGCGCCTAACGTAGATACTACGGGAGACGGTATTGCCGATGAGGGCAGCTTGCGCGGTTCGAGCGAAGTGGTTGTTCAACGTATTAAAGAAGAAATTCAGGCGCGTGTAAACGATGCGGGTATTGAAATTTTAGAGGCGAGAATTACATATTTAGCATATGCAACCGAAATCGCTTCGGTTATGCTTCAACGTCAGCAGGCTTCTGCAATCGTCGATGCGAGAAAGATGATCGTAGACGGTGCGGTTGGCATGGTAGAAATGGCACTCGAAAGATTAAACGAGGGCGGATTGGTAGAGCTTGATGAAGAAAGAAAGGCTGCAATGGTTTCTAATTTGCTGGTAGTTCTTTGCGGCAATCGCGATGCTCAGCCTGTTGTTAATTCAGGTAGCTTGTATTAATCGCCTTTTAGCGAGGTAATCATGGCTAATAAAAAACAAGTGCCGCTTAGGTTAAGTGAGCAGCTTTATAACGATTTAGCAAAGTGGGCAGATAGTGAATTTAGGTCGGTAAACGGACAAATAGAGTATTTGCTTACCGAATGCGTTAAGCGTTATAAACGCACTCAAAAACGTGAAGCGGAAAATGAAAAAACAAACAAAGTGTAAATTTAACTAAAAAAGTAAATGCTTTTTATATAAGTAAACTTAAGTTAAAATAATATAGCACGCTATGCCTAACAAAATTAAAGGATAGCGTGCTTTTTTATTATTAACAACTATTTGTGATGCAAAAGTGCTTATATTAATAACCACTATAAATAAATGTTTATTACGATAATTGCGTTATAGGCTAGTTTTTGCAATAAAAAAAGGGCTAACAGCCCTTTAATTTTAGTTTAATAAATAAGTATCTAAAAAATCGCTTATTTCGCCGGTAACGTGTTCTCTATCGCTCATGTAAGCAAGAGCGTGGCCTGCTCCCTCTACGGTAAGTAGGTACTTATGTTTACTTTTGCACCTAGAATAGTTTTCTTTGCCCATGTAGCAGGGTACGAAGTTGTCTGCTTCTCCGTGTAAGAAGAAGCAAGGCAAATCGCATTTTGCATAGCAATCGGCGGCATTTTTTTCTTTTAACGAAAATTTTGCTAAAACCTTAGCTAAAAATCTCACGTAGTACTGAAATGGAAAAGCCGGCAATTTCATTTGTTTTCTTACAGAAGCAATAATAGCATCGGGAGAGGTGAAGCCACAGTCGTTAAAAATGGTTTTTACCTCTTTTGGTAAATTTTCTGCCGAGGCCATTCCTACAACTGCACCGCCCATCGAAAGCCCGTGTAGATGTATCGGCCTTGAGGGGAAGCGCTTTGCAACGTAGTGCGCCCATAAAGCACAGTCTTCACTTTCTCTAACGCCAAAAGTTAGGTATTTGCCTTCGCTTTTGCCGTGTGTGCGTTGGTCTGGAATGAGTATGGAGATATTTTTTTCAATAAAGTATTTTAAAACTACCGAAAAGTCGCAAATTCCGTGGCCGTGATAGCCGTGCATAAATATAGCGGTCGCTTTTGCGTTTGGAACTTCGTATAGATAACCAAAAAGCTTTAAGTTATCGTTTGAAGTAATCCAAACCTCTTCAAGCGGCAAGCTCTTAAAACTATCTACGCTTTTGTGCATTTCGTCGATATATGGGGAATATAGCGGGCTATCTTCCACTATTGATTTATTGCTTCGGCCAAACGCTTTTTTAAAGATGTAATAGGTAAATACAAAGCATATAAGCATTATTGCAACAAAAATTGCTAAAACGATTAATAAAATTTTTACTGGTAACGGCATAATCACCTCTAAAACCGTGGCAATAGCACGATTAACGGCTATTTGAGAAATTAACCATAGTTATTAATTAGTTAAATAATATTATAATCGTTTAAAGAATAATTGTCAACTAAACGTAAAAATAAATAGGGGAACAATAGTAAATAATTGTTTAAAATTGTAAAATAGTTGAAAAGTAAATATAAATTGCTTAACGAAATGGCATAAATTCTTACCACTTTGCCCAAATGCTTGACAATTTTTTAATTGTGTTGTAACATTACAAAAAGTAAACTCACTTAATTAAAAATTTTATGGCGGTGTAAATAAAATATGCAAAAGCTTATTATTGCAACTCACAATAAGGGTAAATTTAAAGAATTTAAAAGGATGTTCGGCAGTATTTTTGAAGTTCATGCGCTTCCTTATAACGGATTTGACGGCGACGTTGAAGAAACCGGCACTACTTATTACGAAAACGCACTTTTAAAGGCTAAATTTGTTTACGAAAATACGGGCGAGTTGTGTATTGCCGATGATAGCGGCTTAAGCGTTACCTCTTTAAACGGAGAACCCGGGCTTTACAGCGCACGCTACGGTGGAGAAAATACTCCTCAAAAGGTTAAAAATCAAATGATAATAGATCGCTTGGCTGATAAAACCGATAGAAGCGCAAAATTTATTTGCTGTTTAGTTTTATACGGAAAAAACGGGGTAGTTGCGGTTGGCAACGGAGAGGTTGAAGGCAAAATTTTATTTACCGAAGAGGGAAGTGGCGGCTTTGGTTACGATCCCATATTTTACTGCAACGAGCTAAATAAGAGCTTTGGCGTTGCAAGTGAAGACGAAAAAAATTCCGTTAGCCATAGAAGTAGGGCAATAACTGATCTTTTAAACAAATTAAAGGATATTGACGTTAATAATAAATAGGCCGATAATCAACCTATAGGGGCATTTTTATAAAAATAAGTATTAATTATGAAGAGTTTTATCGTTTTTTCAGATATACACGGCAACACCTCGGCTCTTCCCGTTTTAAAGGGGCTTATAAGCGAAAACAGCGGCGGTATATTTGCAGGTGACGGGCTTGGTGCAATTGCAAGCTTAAAAATTGGGGAGTTTTACGCGGTTAAGGGTAATTGCGATTTTAGCGGCGAAAGCGAAATGATTTTTGACGTAGAGGGAGTAAAGATTTTATTAACTCACGGTCATTTATACAGAGTAAAGTCGGGATATTTGCAAATTTTATATCGCGCTAAAGAGGTCGGAGCAAAAGTAGTTATCTTTGGGCACACTCACGAGCCGTTGATAGCCGAAGAGGATGGAATACTTATGATTAATCCCGGAACTTGCAGTAATTATTCTTATAAAAAAACTATTGCGTATTTGGTAATAAACGGAAATAAAGCAACTGCATTTATAAACGATAGGGCTTTAAATTAGAAGTTATGGAAAATTATTTGGTAATAAACGCTTTTTTAGAGGGCGAAAGCTTTTTAAATCTTTATTCAGCTTTACAAAACGCCTTTAAAGAGCTTGGGCAAAAACTTAATATTTTAAAAAACACCGAGGCGCTAAGCGTTTTATCACAAGTGCAAACAAAAGGGCCTATTTTGTTTTTTGATAAAGATATTTATCTCGCTGAAAAATTACAAAAGTTGGGCTATAACGTAATTAACTCGCCATACACTATAGAAACTTGTGATGATAAAGCCAAAACTTATTTGTGCTTAGAGGGTAAAGTAGAAATGCCTAAAACGCTGATAGCGCCCTTTACTTATCAAAACGTAGGCTTTACCGATTATTCATTTTTAGCTGAGGTTGAAAGGCAAATTGGTTATCCTGTAATTGTAAAAGAAAATAGAGGTTCGTTTGGTCAAGGCGTTTATTTGGCAAGAGATTATAGCGAACTTTTAAATACTGTTAAACGGCTAAACGGCAAAAATATATTATTTCAACAGTTTATTAAGAGCTCTTACGGTAAAGACGTGCGCGTGTACGTAGTTGGTAATACGGCTATTGCTTGGGGGATGCGAATTAGCGAAAATGATTTTCGCTCAAACGTAGGTGCAGGTGGCAAGATGGTAAGTTTTGACCTCCCGCAAAACTATAAAGAGCTTGCAGTTAATGCGGCTAAATGCGTAAAGGCGCACTTTGCAGGGATTGATTTGCTCATTGGCGATAAAGGGCCGCTCGTTTGCGAGGTTAACTCAAATGCTCATTTTAACGCATTAGAAAAGGCGAGCGGAGTAAACGTAGCGAAAATTATTGCTCAATATTATTTAAGCTTAAAAAAATAATTAAAACAGGTGCTAATTTTTAGCGGTTGAACAAAATATTAAAAAATTATTATAAAAACGTGAATACCTTTTTCGTTTGCGGTCAATAATTTGACTATCAAAACGAAGAGGGTATTTTTTTATGAAAAAAATTCGCATAACTTTTATTTGCTGTTGCATAATACTTTTTGCCGGACTGTTTTTAGGCTGTGCTCCGCAAGAAAATGAATTTTTGCGCATACACGTGCGTGCGAATTCAAATAATGCGGTAGATCAACAAATAAAGCTAAAGGTGCGCGATGAGGTGGTAAATTATTTAACGCCTATAGTTATTTCGTGCAATTCAAAGCAAGAGGCAATTGCAGCTATTAAAAACCATCAAAGTGCCGTTAATCAACTTATAGACGGGCTTTTGCGTAAAAATGGCTTCAATTACACTTCAAAAGTAAGCATTAGAGAGGAGCAATTTCCCACTAGAGCTTACGATGGCGTAACGCTAGAGGCTGGCTTTTACGATGCAGTGATAATAGAGCTTGGAAGCGGTTTAGGTGATAATTGGTGGTGTGTGGTATATCCCCCCCTTTGTTTTATGGGCAACGAGGATATCAGCTACCGCTCTAAAATATACGACATAATTAACGGCCTATAAGTTTTTTTCTTTGCGGCCGTAAGCGCCGCTTTATACGCGGCAATATATATAACGGTTTGTCAAAGGAGGAAATATGAATAAAACGTTAAAAATAATGTCCGTTATCCTTTCCGTTTTAGTAGCGGTAGGCACTATCGGTTTTATTGCGTACAACGGTAATTCCGCTAATAACGAAAATCAAACGGTAGCGGTAGCCGTTATTTCGCAAGGAAGTAGGGGGGATACGGTAAAACTCATTCAACAAAAACTTAAACGCTGGGGTTATTATAACGGGAGCGTAGATGGAATTTTTGGTTCGCAAACAAGGCAGGCAGTGCGCTATTTTCAATCTAAAAACGGATTGAAAGTAGACGGAATCGTAGGGCCTAAAACTTTGGCGGCACTCGGAATAAGTCAAAATCAAATTTCGGGTGGCAGTTCAAGCGGTTCGGTCGGTTCTTTTTCTAACGCAGACGTTCAGCTTTTAGCTCGCCTCATTTACGGCGAAGCGAGGGGTGAAAGCTATACCGGTCAGATTGCGGTAGGCGCAGTGGTTATGAATAGGCTAAAAAGTAGCAAGTTTCCCAACACTATATCGGGTATAATTTATCAGCCTTATGCTTTTACGGCGGTAAACGACGGTCAAATTAATCTTACTCCTAACGATAGGGCGTACAAGGCAGCAAAAGAGGCGATGAACGGTTACGATCCTACCTACGGAGCAATTTATTATTATAATCCGGCAACCGCAACTAGCTCTTGGATTTTTTCGAGAAAAACTACCGTGGTAATAGGTAACCACGTATTTGCCGTATAAGGAGGGATTATGGAAGAAAAAAAATTCAATAACGCGATAGAAAAGGCCGAGCATCTTTCAGAAGATACCAAAAGGGTAAAAAAAGATGGGGCAAACACAAAAAAAACAACTGAAAAGGGTGTAAATACCGAAAAAACGAATAAGGCTATAAAAAGCACCTCATCTTCGGTAAAAAGCGAAAAGGGAAAAAGCGGAACGGCTTTAGCAGAAAGGTCAAAAAAGGATAAAGCGCTTATTGCCAAGCAAAAAAGAGAAGAGGCAAAGGCCAAAGAAAGAGTTTTAAATGCTGAAGCAAAGCAAAAGAAAAAGGAACAAAAAAAGCAAGCAGAACTTGCAAAAAAACAGGCTAAAATGCGTAAAAAAGAGAGCCTTAAGCAAATGAAGCTTGAAAAAAAGGCTCAAAAGCAAGAGCGTAGAGATATGCTTAAGCACGAAAGCAAGGAGCAACGTGCAAAACGCAAGCAAAGCGAAAAGCAGGCGCGACTTAACGAACGGCGCGCAAAGCGTGAGCAACGCGCTATTATTAAGCGCGAAAAGAGGCAAGCAAAGGTAGAAATGAGAGCACAAAGGGCTCAGGAAAGAAGAGAAAAAAGATCTAGCAGACAATCGCGTGGATTGGGCGGATGGCTTGCTGCAGTTATTTCGCTAGGTACTGTGAGTTTGGTTTTAGCCACCGTTTTGGTTTGGAATAATTTTATGTCTGGCAGTGGCGAAAACATGTTAACCGGAGTGTATTCTAGAAGCTTTTACGGAGTAGTTGAATACGTTGATAATTTAGACGTAAATTTAGCAAAGCTATCTCACTCTAACGATTCGCAAAACACGCAAAAAATACTTTTAGATATTATCGTGCAAGCAAATTTAGCCGAAAACGAACTTTCGGTTTTACCTCTTGAGGAACAATCCAGACATTCTACCGAAAAGTATATGAATCAGCTTGGAGATTTTTCTAAATACCTCAATAACAAGCTTATAGAGGGGGATTCGCTTGATAAGAGTGATTACGAAAGCATTGAAGAGTTTAAAAAAATTAACGGTATTTTAAAGAAAGAATTAGATACCTTAGCTAGTGAAATGGGATGCGATTTTGATTTTATAAGCATGCTTTCTGGCGAAGAGGATAACGCAATTTTACAAAAGTTTAGCGAAATCGAATACAATTCCGTTGAATATCCTAAAATGATATACGACGGACCTTTTGCCGATAAGCGTGAAAAAGCTTCTTGCGATGAGCACAAAAAGGGTGAAAAAATTTCGGAAGAACAAGCGGTTGATATTTTTAATAATATATTTGCCGAGTATGGCTTAGAAGAAGTTACTCTTGCCGGAGTTGCCGAAAACGAGTGTTATAAGGTTTATAACGTGCAAGCGATCACGGGCGGAGAAGATATTTACGCTCAAATTTCTGAGTTTGGTGAAGTGGTTTTATTTGATATGTATAATGAGTGCGGAGATATTAATTATACTCGCGACGAGTGCATTGAGCGCGCCACCGAATTTTTAAATAAGTTGGGCTATAAGTGGATTAAACCCGTTTGGACTAGCCAAAACAACGGCACCGTTTATATAAACTTTGCCGCTATAACCGAAGATAAAATTATTTTATATCCCGATCTTATTAAGGTTAGCGTTTGTATGGATAGCGGCGTAGTTTGCGATATGGATGCAAAGCTTTATATTGATAATCATACGGAGCGCGAAGTGGCTCATCCTAAGCTTAGAGTAGAGCAAGCGGAGCAAAATGTTTCTAAAGATATAATGATTGAGGCTTCAAGACTTGCGCTAATTCCCCTTTCAAACGGCAAAGAAAAGTTAGCTTATGAATTTTATGGAAGTGCGAGTGACGGAACTTATTACGTTTATATAGACGCTTTAACCGGCCACGAACTTCAAATTTTTAAGGTTGTAGAAACAGAAGAGGGAACGTTGCTTTTATAAAAGTGGCTCTATAGATTGATTATCGCATGTTAATAGAATAAAAACCTGCCTGCAAATAAAATTGCGGGCAGGTTTTGCTTGTTGTTATACTATTGGCCTCTGTTTAAGTGCGGAATAATTAAAAAAGGCTAAGCATCTTAGTTAAATTACAAACTTTAAGTTAAGTTAAAATCTTTCTTGACAATAGAAGGTAAAAGTGGTAAAATAAATGCGTTAATAACAATTGAGGTGAAAAATATGTCAGCTATTTCATTAATATACTACAGAGTAAACGAATTAGAGTTTAAGTTTAACGAATCTATAAAAACAAACGCTTCTTTTCAAATTAAGCCAAAAATCGAATGCAAGGTTGCAAAAAAAGAAGATAACCTTTTCGTTAATTTAACTTTAAAAATAAACGAAGATATTTCTTCTCCGGTTCCATTTAACTTAAAGGTGGTTTTAGGTGGCACGTTTAAGGTAAAGGAAGGTGCTGAAGGCGAAGTAGGTCAAAAAGCGCAGGTTCACGAAGCTTTTGCAATGCTTTATCCTTATTTGCGCGCAGTAGTTTCGGGCATTACCGTAAATTGCAATATTCCCGCATATATACTTCCCACTATTATGCCCGAGCAACTTACCGAGGGTGAACAGATTGATAAGTTCATTATCAAAAAACCCGCAGGCCTTAACTAAACAAAATAATTTATGCGCTCGCTTTTTAAATAAAGCGGGCGTTTTTTTATTAATAAGAGTTCAATTTTATAAAAATTAACAGTTTTATAAGCAAACTCGTTCTATTAATTAATTTGCCCTTTGGTAAGGTAAAAAAAGAATAAACGCTAAAGATAATTTTAAACTTAAAATTATATCTTTTAAAGGGTTGAAAAAAAAAGCAGGCTATGTTATAATTATTTACGATTACAATGGGTGGTGCGCGCGTTTTTTATTTGCGTTACGATTTAGCCAATCGGTGGCAAAATTACGGTGCACACAAATAAGGGATTTTTTAATGAAAGATTTTGTACATTTACATCTTCATACCGAATACAGCTTGCTCGACGGCGCTACTAGAATAGATAGTCTTTTTGAGCTTGCAAAAAGTCAGGGGCAAAGTGCGGTTTCAATAACCGATCACGGCAATATGTACGGCATAGTATATTTTGCCGAGGCTGCTAAAAAGGCCGGGCTAAAGGCTATTATTGGTTGCGAAATGTATATGTGCCAAGATATGCTTAAAAAGGATGCCAAAAGCGGAGAATACGAGCATTTAGTTTTGCTTTGTAAAAACGATCAAGGGTATAAAAACCTTATTAAAATGGTATCTAGCGCATATATAGACGGGTTTTATCGCAAACCCCGTTGCGACTATAAAACGCTTTTTACAAAAACTGAGGGGCTTATTTGTTTGTCTGCGTGCTTAGCAGGTCGGGTTGCACAATTTTTGCTTAACGACCGTTATGATGATGCAAAAAAGCACGTTCTCGAAATGAAAGAGGCCTTTGGTGATGACTATTATATCGAAATTCAAGACCATAAAATAGACGAACAGCTAAAAATTAATCCTCTTCTATTTAGGCTGTCACGCGAGACGGGGGTTAAACTGGTTGCAACCAACGACGTTCACTATCTAACCAAAGAGGATGCGCTCATGCAAGAGGTGATGATGTGTATTAATACTCAAACCACTCTTGATGATCCACGCCATATGAAGTTTGAAACCACCGAGTTTTATTTAAAAAGTCGCGAGCAAATGGAGCAACTTTTCCCAGATAATCCCGAGGTTTTAGACGTAACGCTAGAAATTGCGGCAAAGTGCAGTGGCGATATTATTAAGCTAAACGCCAAGTGTGAGCCTATACGTGATCCTTCTCTCGTTCCCGGGTATGTTCCCGCAAACGGAATGACCGCCTACGAATATTTAAGATATTTAGGCGAGGAGGGGATGAAGAAAAAATATAAAGAAATTACACCCGAAATACGCGAAAGATTTGAATACGAGCTCGAAACGATAAGAGAGATGGGGTACTTAGAATACTATCTTATCGTTTGGGATTACATTAACTATGCGCGCGAGCACGGTATTCCCGTAGGCGCAGGCCGAGGGAGCGGCGTAAGTTCTATAATAGCTTATTCTATAGGTATTACCGACGTTGAACCCCTGCAATACAGCTTAATTTTCGAGCGCTTTTTAAACCGCGAAAGAGTATCGATGCCCGACTTCGACGTAGACTTTGATCCCGAAGGTCGTGAAGAGGTTATAGAGTACGTTCGCGAAAAATACGGCAGAGATAAGGTTGCGCAAATTATAACCTTTTCTACTATGGCCTCACGCGCGGCGGTTAAAGACGTGGCGCGCGTAATGCGCATTTCGTATGCTGAGGTTGATAGAATTACCAAACTGATGGACGGAAAACACACCATTCCTCAGCTTTTAGGTCTTAAAAAGCACAAGCAAGATGGCGACGTAACGGTAAACGAGCTTCGCGAGCTTTATCAAACAGATCCCACCGTTCAGAGCGTAATGGATATGGCAATGAAGCTTGAAGGTATGCCTCGAAGTATTTCAGAGCACGCTGCCGGCGTTATTATTTGCAATAAGGTGCTTTCAGATAATATTCCGCTTGCCCGTAACGGCGACGATATAGTTACTCAGTTTAATATGAAGGTAGACGAGCAGATGGGAATGCTTAAAATGGACTTTTTGGCACTCAAAACTCTTACCGATATCAAAAAGGCTTGTTGGTATATTAAAGAAAATAAGGGCATAGATATCGATTTTGCTCAAATAGGTTACGACAATAAAATAGCTTACGATCTTATAGCGAGCGGGGATACTGACGCCGTGTTCCAGTTAGAATCTCCCGGCATGAAAAAGTTTATGCGCGACTTAAGGCCTGATAACCTTGAAGACGTAATAGCGGGCATATCCCTATACCGCCCGGGCCCGATGGATTCTATTCCCAAATATATAAAATTTAAAAACAATCCCGCAACCATGGAGTTTAAGCACGAATTACTTAAGCCTATTTTAACGGTTACCCACGGCGTAATAATTTATCAAGAGCAGGTTATGGAAATAGTTCGTAAGCTTGCCGGCTTTACCTTTGGTCAAGCAGATATTATGCGTAGGGCGATGGGTAAAAAGAATATGGACGAAATGGCTCGAATGAAGGGTATTTTCGTTAATGGCGAAGTGAATGAAGACGGCACGGTAAAAACTCCCGGTGCGGTTGCAAACGGAGTTCCCGCTGAGGTTGCCGAAAATATTTTCGACGAAATGGCAGACTTTGCAAAATATGCGTTTAACAAGTCGCACGCGGCGGCGTATGCGGTGCTCGCTTATCAAACGGCATATTTAAAGGCGCTTTATCCTCACGAATTTTTGGCTGCTATCTTAAACGACCGCTTTGATAAAATCGACGAAGTTACCAAATACGTCGTTTATTTAAAAGAACGCGGCATTAACGTTTTGCAGCCCGATATCAACAACAGTAAGGCGATTTTCAGCGTTGAGGGAGAGTGTATTCGTTTCGGCTTGGTAGGTATTAAGGGCGTAGGCCTTGCTGCTATCGAAACCATCGTTGAAGAGCGCGAGAAAAACGGTAAGTTTACCTCTTTTGAAGATTTTATTTCAAGAGCAGACGTAAAGGTGCTTAATAAGCGCTTAATCGAAAACTTAATTTATGCAGGCGCATTTGATTGCTTTAAAAAACCGCGCAGTCAGTTGATTGCGGTTTACGAGGACCTTTTAGAAAAGGCGGTTGCAATTGCCAAAGAGCGCGATAGCAATCAGTTGAGCTTTTTTAGCGGAATGTTTTCAGATTTTAACAAGGTTACAACTACCTATCCAAATATTCCTGAGTACGACGATAAGCTTAAGTTATCTAAAGAACGCGAGGTTTTAGGCGTTTACGTTACAGGCCATCCGTTAACTAAATATATGGATGAGTTTAGGTCATTCTCATTTAAAACTAACTTGCTTCAGTATTATGAGGAGGATGAAGAGGGTAATCGCACTTACAACGAGCTTGAAGACGGCAAACGGGTAGAAATGGGTGGCATTATCACTTCCGTTACTCGAAAAACTACCAAGAGTGGCTCGAGTATGGCGTATATAGTGCTTGAAGATGCATACGGAAGTATTGAATGCGTGTTCTTCCCCAAAAATTACGAAAAATACAAGGCTTTAATCAGAGTTGAGGCTATCGTAAAGGTAGAGGGTAGGTTGCAAGTTCGCACAGGGCAAAAGCCGTCTATTTCGGTAGATAAGTATGAAGAAATAGAGCTTAAAGATAAGCCTGAAAAGGTTTATTCTTCCGTATCTGAAAATCAAGAAAAGAGTGAATGGATGGGCATTATTTTAGAGGGCGAAAACGTAGATAAAAAGGCAGACGTTTTAGATACTATCGCTCAATATCCCGGCAGCATGCCTGCAGTTTTAAAAATTAACGGAAAATACTATAGGGCGGCAAACGTTAGAAAATGTAACGGCCTTACCGCTGAGCTTGAATATACGCTGGGCGAGGGCGCTGTAGTATTTTTTATGAAGTAACAAATACAAAAAACGATAAGCACCCCGAATTTTTTCGGGGTGCTTTGTTGTATAAGGAAAACCCCCAGATAGTCTGGGGGTTCTAAAAAAGGCTTTTGCCGATGATGTTGAAAAAATAACTCCGTTTGTGTATAATATAATTGACCTGGCAGTCAAATAAAAACAC